>CAZFNT010000149.1:4717-8683 GCA_964520315.1 uncultured Gemmatimonadota bacterium | reverse complement strand
GCGCGCGGGGTTCGCGGGACGGCCTACTTTCGATGGAGAATCCCCACGTTCAGCCTGGGGGTTGTGGGGGGGGTGGGGGCGGGTATCGGGGGCACCACCAGCCTGCTGATCGAGCATCACTTGCGTAGCTGGACGGCTTTGGAGCCCGACGCGTCGCTGGCGGAGCGGTTGCGCAATGGCCTGGAGTCCCGCGACTGGTCTTCGAAGGTGGAGGTGCGGGTCGGCACAACCAGTGCTTTGCCCGCCGAAGCTCGATTCGACACGATTCTATACGTTGATGTACTGGAGCATATCGAACGAGACCGGGAGGAGATGGAGGTGGCCGCGAAGCTCCTGAGGAGCGGAGGTCATGTGGTCATGGTCTCTCCGGCGCACATGTCGCTCTATACAGCGTTCGACGCCGCGATCGGGCATCACCGTCGCTACGATCGGGCGTCTTGCCGGGCGCTGACTCCCCCTGAGCTGACGCTGGTCTCACTCGAGTACTTGGATTCGCTCGGGCTCTTTCTTTCGTTGGGCAATCGCTTGCTACTCAGGTCCTCAATGCCCAACCAAGCCCAGATCTCATTCTGGGACCGATGGGTGATCCCCTGCTCCCGTGTCACGGACCGGATCCTCTTTCGGCGGGTCGGCAAGACGATTCTCGGAGTCTGGCGGAGGGCCTAGTCCCCAGATCTTTCGGCGATCACCGGCATCTCGCTCATCTCGTCGATCCAGCCCTTCCACCCGATCCTCGACACACGGCGGCGCACGCGACGAAGCCCCTCCCCGTATGCGGCGTCGTCATCCTCTTCGAGCTTCTCTATGAGCCGGGTGGCCGGCTCGTCCTCACCGTGACGCAGCTCCCAGAGCTGTAGCAGATTGCAGGTTCCCTCCACCGCCCAGGCAGAACGGTCTCCGAGTCCCCCGGTCGCCAGCCAAACGTGGCCCAGTTCGTGCGCCAAAACCCCTCTTGCCTCCACTTCGGGCAGGGGTGCGAGCAGATGGACCGTCGATCCGGTCCAACCGTGTTGGTCGTAGGTGTGCTCGCTCAGTCCGCGCGCGCGGCGGCCTTCGTTCCGCTCGCCGCTGAGCTCCTGCGCGGTGGAGAGCACGAGCTTCACTCGACTCGAATCGACGACGATGCTCCTCTCGGCCAGCCGATCGCGGACCCGCGCCAGCAGGCGTCTTGCCGCGGCTCTTGTCGAGATAGCGGTTTTCGCGCAGACGCCACACAAGATGCGGCCGTCTGCACAAGCGAGCGGCCTTCCCGAGAGGTGCTCCACCGCCAGCCTACCGCAGGCATCACATTGCGCCACTTCCGCAGCATGGCGCGGATGGTAGATCTCGCCCCCCGCTCCGACCTCGAGCTCGCCGGTGAGCGAGCCCCCGCAGACATCGCAGCGCAGCGGCGGCTCGTTCATCGAGCCGGGAAGGGTGGGCTCCTTGCGCCGCAAACGCCGAAAGCAGGATGGGTGCACAGGGCCTTCGTCGATGCCGTTGCGGCCGATCGGTAGCCCACACTCCACGCATCGAGGCGCCACGAAATCGCGAAAGCAGCTTTCGTGATACTCGCCCCGCTCGATAACCACCCGCCGCGGCGCCGGTCCGCCGCAATGATCGCAGGAGGGGATCGTGGCCCGCTCGATGCACGGGCCGTGATAGTGGAGGCCGGTGTCGCGGTCGAAGGGCGCGGAGGTCGACACCTCTCGCTCGCAGACGGGGCAGATCGGTGATGCGAGCGCGGGCGAGCAGATGCCCAGGATGACCGTCAGGAGCGTCGCCGCGATCGATAGCGGATCAGTGCGCATAGCGAATCGATTCTCGCATCAATCGATGTAGCCGAGAGAACGCAGGCGGCGGTCCACCTCCGCCTCTTCGCTCGCTTGGCGCCGCGGAGCTGGTGCCGGTGGGGAGATCTCGCCGAGCCGCCGCTCCAGAATCGAGATCAGCCTCATCGCGACATCGGGGTGGTCGGAGGCCACGTCGTGCAGCTCCGCCGGGTCGGTGGCGAGATCGAAGAGCCGGTCCCGGACGCCGCCGATCGTCGGAGCGCGCAGCAGCTTCCAGCGCCCCTCACGCACCGCCCGCCAGCGACCGCGAATCGCCCCGCCCTCCTCGCGCAGCGCGGCATCGAGTCGCTGCACTCGCTCGGGATGCTCCGTTGCCAGATCGATCGAGAGTGTCGGATCGTGTGCGGCGTCGTAGAGCCGGGGAGACTCGCCCTCTCGCTCACGAACGAGCACCCAGCTCTCGTCGCGGACCGAGATGAAGGAGGGCTGTCCCGGTCCCTCGGGGCGGCGTCTGCCCGCGAAGCTCCGGTACGGATTCTGCGGGTGAAGCGCCGATCCGCTCTCGCTGAAGACCGGGCCGCGCGAGCCCGCGCTCTCATCGCCGCGCAGAAGACCGGAAAGGTCCGCGCCCGATCCATCGGGAAGCGGGTTCACGCGCAAGAGCCGAAGCACCGTAGGAGCGATATCGACGATCGATACCGGA
The DNA here is from genome assembly GCA_964520315.1 of uncultured Gemmatimonadota bacterium. GTDB lineage: Bacteria. The sequence continues at coordinate 6,208 of CAZFNT010000149.1, read as the reverse complement.
GTTTCGATCCGTCCCCCTGCTCCATCACCCCCTGGCAGCCGGAAGAGCAAGGGAATCCACACGCTCGGCTCGTACACGAAGTCCCCATGTTCATAGAAGTAGCCGTGCTCGCCGAGACTCTCACCATGATCCGCGGTGAAGACGACAATGTTGGGGGTTTCTTCGGTCGCCGCGCGCCATCCATCAAGCAGAAGGCCGATCATTGCGTCGGTGTGACGAATCTCGCGATCGTAGAGCCGCGATAATGTGTCGCTAAGTGCGCCGGAGCGGCCGTTCAGATCGAACTGGATCGTCGCGCTCTTCGGATCGAAGCTCCGCAGCTCGCGATAGAAGGCCCTTCCGGTGAGAGCGTCGGCATCGGCTCCCGGCCCGGTCGGCGGATCGTAGGGGAAGTGGGGATCGGTATAGTGCACCCAGAGGAAGCGGGGGCGATCGGAATCGAGTCCGCGGAGACAATCGAGCCCCATCGCGGTGACACTCTGCGCATGAAAGACGCCCTCTTCCGCTGTCGCTTCATGATGTCGCTGCAAGTCGGTCGCGTCGACGAAGCGCTCGAAGCCTTGATGTAGACCTTGAAAAGAACCGGCTAAGAGGTTGGAGCTGACTCCCGCGGTGGCGTACCCGGCGGCGAGAAGCTGCTCCGCGAGAGTGATCGCATCGAGCGTGAGGTACTCCCCGATCTCCAGTACGCCGTGCTCGCTCGGATGGCGACCGGTGAATAGAGACGCGAAAGCCTGGGTCGTTCTGGGGATGGTCGTGCCGGCAGCCTCGAAAAGCAGGGCTTCTTGCGCGAGGGAATCGATCGTCGGCGAGGGATCACCGGGCGCGCCGTAGCAACCGAGCCTATCCGCACGCAGAGTGTCGACGGTGATCAGGAGTAGATCAGGTCGGTCGGGAGAATCGGGCAGCGAGCAGCCGGCCAGAAGCGCGAGTGCCGCCGCGACGACGAAGGCACTATTCGAACTGCTCGCGGAAGACATCGAATCGCTGCTCCAGAGTTTGAAGCGCTTCGGCGATATCTTGCACCTGGGCGCGAAGCTCTTCGAGTGGGTCCTTGCCGAGGGCTTGCGCAGGTGCCGCGGAAGGACCGGTCCAAGCCCCCTCCTCGACCGGATCGTCGCCCAGAAGATGAGCCCAACGCCGCTCCGCCCGCCCGCCCGTTCGCGGCAGTTGGACGACCAGAGCCGGCTCATGCCCGGCGAGCTCCTCGAGTGTGGCGGTGGCGGTTTCGAGATCGTTGAACTCGGCCATTCGGGAGCAGCGAGTCCGGAGCGCCCCCGGCGCCTGGGGCCCCCGGAGCATCAGCTCGCAGAGCACCGCCAACTCACGGGCCGATAGCCCGAGGCGCTCCGCCGCCCGATGCGCGTACTTCTCTTTGCGTATCTTCGGACCGGTGCGGATCGCCAGCAAACCGTAGGCGCGAAGCGCGCGAATGGCGGCCTCGAGCGTGTCCAGGTCGAACGCCATGACCGGATCGCGATTGCTCTTCTG
>CAZFNT010000149.1:0-4707 GCA_964520315.1 uncultured Gemmatimonadota bacterium | reverse complement strand
ACGCGGCGATCAGCGCGTTCATCGTGAGCGGGTAGTACTCGGGGGTCGAGAGCTGCTTCTCGATCAAGCTCCCCAGAACGCGGATCTCCACGGGGTGCAAACGTTCGGCGAGGGGATCATCGGGCATCTGGATTCCTGGTTCGAGCTCGGAAGAGGTTAGAATGAGGATTCAGACAACATGGTAGCGAGGACCGGGGTCAAGCGACGCGTCGGATTGCGCCGATCAAACAAGATCCTCTCCGATCGCACCAAACAGGTAGCCGATGCATCATCGACTCTCGATTCTCCTGTTCGCACTCGCCGGTACGGCGGCATTCGCCGTCGAGGGTGCGGGCCGCTACAACGTTCTGCAGATCGTCGTCGACACCGTGCGCGCGGATCACCTGGGGATCTACGGCTACCCCCGCGATACGACCCCTTTTCTGGACACCAAGGCCCCCGAGGGGATCATCTGGAACCAGCACTCCGCGAACGCCACGTGGACGATTCCGAGCACGATCGCGATCATGACCTCGCTGGTGCCGCAGACCCACCGGGTGATCACTCCGCCTCTGGCGCTGAAAGAGGAATGGACGACTCTGGCCGAGCTGCTGAAGCCGGAAGGGTACCGAACCAGCCTCTTCTCGGTGAATCGCATCTTGCTGACCGGTGATCGTCACTTCGATCAGGGATTCGACCATACCTCGATGCTGCACCGACCGGATGCGACCGCCACCGACGAGTTCTTCGCCTGGCTCGACTCGACCGGCACCTCGCCTTTCTACTCCCATATTCAGTACTACGGCGGCCATGCCCCGTACACTCCCTCCGGGGAGTTCGACAGCCTCTTCGTGGGCGACGCCTACTACGGGGCTCTGGGTGACGCTCCCCAGATCAACATAGCGGGCTGCAAAGGGGGAATAGACAGAGCGACCGCGGTCGACTCGATACTGAGCATGGACTACTACGTCGCGCAATACGACGGGCTGATCGCCGAGGACGATCGCGAAATCGAGCGACTCTTCGAGGGGCTCGAATCCCGTGGCCTCGCCGACTCCACGCTGGTTCTCCTCACCGCCGATCACGGGGAGTTGATGGCGGGCGAGCACGACTACTACTTCTGCCACGTGACCTTCTACGAGGGGAACTCACACGTACCACTCGTGATCTGGCTGCCGGCGGCCTGGCAGGCCGCGCACGGTCCTCTGCGAGGGATCTCTCTCGATGGCCGCAGCTCGCACATCGACCTTCTGCCCACGATCGCCGAGATGCTGGGGATCGATCCCCCGGCCCGAGCCCAAGGCACCAGCCTCTTCCTCGAGCCCCGACCGCCGACGATGCTCGGGTCGCATGCTAATCAGCGCATGCTCAAACACAAAGCGTACAAGATGGTCCACTTCGGCCCCGATCTCGATCCCGATGCCCGCGTGGCCCTCTTTGATCTCGTCTCCGATCCGGGCGAAGAGATCAACATCGCCGGGCGGGACAGCGCGATCACCGCTGCGTTCACCGGTGCCTTGCTCCAGCATTCAGCGGCCGCCCTGGGGCAGTACCTCGAGTCACTGCCCGGCATCTACTTTTCGGACGATTTCTCCGGACTCGACTCCTGTCTGGGCGAGGAGGGCAACTACTTCGTCGGTGAACCCTTCGCGAACCTCTTCGGCTGGGAGCCCTACCTGGAGCCGGAAACCACCAACACTCTGATGCGCGGTTTTCTGGTCGACACCACATCCGTCGCACCGGCGGCCTGGATCACCGGCTCGTGCGCCGTCATCGAGGTGCCGGAGCATTCCTATCGCAACACCATGCGGGTTCAGTTGCGCCAAGGCACGGCGGAGCTTCTCTGGTCGTTCACCAGCTTCACGGGGACCGGCTATCGCCTTCTTTTGGAAGAGAACCACCTCTCTCTCTACACCCGCCTCTCTCACGCCGACACCCTTCTGGCCGAGGCGGACGCGGATCTGCCTCTCGAATCGTGGCGGGATCTCAGCGCCGCATCGACCCAAGGGAATCTCGTCGTCGAGCTCGGGGGAACGCCGATCCTCAGCGCCTTCGAGCCGAAATGGGAGCTGATCTACGGGAGCACCGAGTTCCGCGTCGGTATGGGAGGGGAGGTCTGGATCGACGATCTGCTGATGGAGCGATGAAACGCTTTACGCTAGCGCTTCTTCTTCTCGGCCTCTACCTCCTCTCGGGGGAGGCGCTCGATCCTCGTTCCAGCGAGCTGATGCCCGCGTCTTCGCATCGCTTCGAGCGCATCACCGATGAAGCCGGACTGCACGGCAGTCACAACTCGTACGGCATCACCGTGCTCGATATCGACGCCGACGACCTGCCCGATCTCTATCTCTGTCGCCACCAGGCGGAGCCACAGTTCTTTCGCAACAGACCGGAGCAGCCAGGCTTCTTCGAGGCGATGGCTCTAGACTTCGAGGGCTGGGACACATTTCGCGACAAGGATCATCATGTCGCGACCGCCACCGATGTAGACGCGGACGGCTGCGTCGACCTCTTCCAGCCGATCGGCTCCAGTCGAGGTACCTTTCCCGCCGACAATCGCCTCCTCTCGATGTCGTGCGGATTCGATCCGATCGACATCACCTCCGGCTCGGGACTCGAGGACCCCGCCGGGCGCGCCCGTCTGGGAATCTGGTTCGACTTCAACGTGGACGGAGCACCCGATCTGCTTCTCCTGAACGCCTGGCTCGAGGGGCAGCCGAGCATGCTCCTGAGAGGTCGGGGCGACGGCACCTTCGAAGAGGCCGGCGCCGGTTCCGGACTGCCGCTCGAGGAAGATCTCTACCTCGGATGGGCCGCCGATCTCGACGATGATCGCCTTCCCGATCTGCTCTTTTCGGGGGACGGGCTCAAGATCTTTCGCAATCTGGGCGACGGCAGCTTCGAAAATGTCACGGCTTTGACGGGGATCGATGTCGACATCCCGGCGCCGCGGATTGTGCTCGGAGATATCGACGGGGATCTGGCGACCGACCTGATCGTCGGTGGCGCCTCGCCGGAACGTGATCTGCTCGGCATGCCCGATTCGCTCGAGATCCGATATCGCTCCTTCCTGGACGAGGGAGAGACGGAAGAGATCGAGTTCCGGACCGGATCCGACTCGCTCGATCTGTTGCTGGAGACCTCGCTCTCCTATCGGCCGGTGCTCACGTTCTTCGGCCGAAACCACGTCAACCCCGCGGAGCTCCCGCTGCGAATCGCGGCCGACGACACGGTGATGATCGGAGAGCCCTCGATCTCGGACAGCATCCCCGGCACCTATGTGTGGCGCGACGAGGGGACCGATCGCTGGCATCTGCGCTGGCGCGGGGGCACGATTCAGGGCTTCACGGTGGACCACGCCGACGGCGTGATCGGGACCGATGCACCGATCGACTCACTCCGATCGATCGGACTCGAGCCGCTCGAGACCGAGGCGATCCCGCTGCGGGTCTTTCTCGCAGACGGGCCGCTCTCGTTCCGGGAGGTCTCGGACTCCTCGGGGCTACAGGCCGATCCGCGGCGAACGCGCGATCTCTCTCTGGGCGATCTCGACAACGACGGTGATCTCGATCTGGTCGTGGTCAATGGCGCGCTCGTCGCCAATGAGCCGATGCAGATCTTCATGAACCAGGGGCAAGGGACCTTCGTCGAGAGGACGGCGGAGCTGGGCATCGCCCCGCAGCCGAAAGGCTCGGGGGATGCGGCGGCGCTGGCCGACTTCGATCGGGACGGCGACCTCGATCTACTCGTGGTCAACGGCGCGGGACACCGGGCCTTCACCGGTCCCTACGATCTCTATCGAGCGCGGGGGGTCACGGGGAGATGGCTCCAGATCGCCCTGCGGAGCATGCCCGGCAGGCGCACACCGCTCGGCACGAGGATCGAGATCGTCGCCGGCGGCAAGCGGCAAATCCGCTTCTTCGACGCGGGGATCGGAAACCAGGGGCAAGACGAAGCCGTGCTCCATTTCGGTCTCGCGGACGCCGAGCAGGTCGATACGCTTTTCGTGCGCTGGCCCGACGGGAGCGGCGGATTCGGAGTCGATGTCGCGGCCGACCGCCTGATCGGGATCGGCGTGAGCTGGTAGCGCTCTCGTTCGCCGACCCTCCGCTACCCCCGCATCCGCACTGTGTAGAGAAGCTCGACCGCAGAATCGGCCCCGAGCTCGATCGACCACTCCGCCGTCCTCGCGTCTTTCTTCGTGTGCTCGTTCGATGAAGACCGAATCTCCCAGTCACCCCAGAAACGATCCTGAACGACTACGACGACCGGCTCGGTCTTGCGGTTTCTGAGCTCCACTCGGAACGATCGATCGCGCACCCGTTCAGAGACCCTCGAATCGGAAATCAGCAGCCGTTCGGCGACCACGTCGAAGGCGTTTCCGAGCCCGAGACGCAGCTTCTCGTTCCGCGGAGTGTGGTCGATCGCGTCCTCTCCGACGAACTGTTCGCCCCCGCGGGAATCCCGCTTGTAGGTGCGCACCTTCCCCTTCGGCAGCGGCATTCCGAGGCCCCGATCTTCGCGGTTCTCTAGTTCGAGCACCACTCGAACTTTCTTCTCGTCACGCCATGGCTGGTATTCGTATAGCTTGCTGATCGGCGTGCGAGCCGGGGCGAAGAGGGCGAGCTGCTTTGTTTCGCGGTCGTGCAATGTCGCCGGGCGCGGGAGGGTGTAGAGGTGATACTCGAAAAAGCTCTCCTCTTCGAATCCGGCATCCGCGGCGCCGGC
>CAZFNT010000148.1:1104-8714 GCA_964520315.1 uncultured Gemmatimonadota bacterium | reverse complement strand
CGACGCGGAGCCTTCGATCTTGGGTTGGTTGGCCCTCGTCCTCACCGCCGGGCTTCTCGGTCTCGCCGACGAGGAAGAGATCGAAGCTCCCGACTTCCGGGAGCTCGGTGCCCGCAAACCCGCGACCGCCATCAACTGGCTCCTGCCGGCCCTCGAGCGACTGGGTCGGGCCGGGGTCGAGGTAGAGGGGCTGGAGCGGGAAGCCACCGCGGGGCGCTGGTCAACGGTGCTCAGGGCGATGCTGGAGGACTACGAAGAGATCACCGACGATCCCGCGCCGGGAACCAGGCTCGCCGCGGCACTGCTGGTCGAGCTGGCCGAGGCGCGGACGGTCGGTGGCGTTCCGTCGATCATGCTGCCCTGGGCGGCGCTGGTGGCGGCCGCCGCGCGGCTGCGTCTCTCGCCCGAAGAGAGGCGGCGCGAGCGGCACGCCCGACCGGAGCCGCTCCCTCGGTGTACGGCCGACATCGAGACGGTGCTTCAGTCTTTGCGCGGCGAGCATCTGTCTTCGGCGGATCGAGAAGAGCTCGCGCACCGGGCCTTGCGCCTGGCGGGCGTGTTCGGAGCCGCCGACACCACGCCCGACGCGGCCGCGAAGGAGGCGATTCTCGACTGCGCGCAATCACTTTGGACAGATGCCGATCTCAGCAAAGCTCTGGCCGGACTCGTTCTTCTCGTCGCGCTCGGTGACGATCGCGGGGATCGATTCGTGCACGATGCATTGGGGAATCAAGAGGTGGACGGTACCCGGTTGGTGCGAGCGATCAGGGCGGCGAGCTACGGCTTCGACCGCTTCGCTCCATCGATCGTGGCGTCGCTCGCGAGCGACGAAGCTTGGGTGCGCGCGCGTGCGTTGCGGGTGCTGGCCACGACCCCCGCCAGGAGCGAGTGGGCGGAGCTGCTGCTCGCCGATTGGGAAGGGCTCGCTCTTGCCGACATGGAATCGCTCGTCGCTGTGGCTTATCGCCTTCCAGACGAGGGCATTGCGGAGCGCATGGTAGACGAATCGCGGCCCCTGGCACCGCGCACCACGGGCAATGCGTTGGTGCTCTCGGCCTTGCTCGGAGCCGAAGAGGAGCTGCTCGAGCGGCTCCGGCGGATCGTGCGGAGCATCGAGAAGAGTGGGCGAAGAGGCTCTATTCCGGAGGGTTGGCTCGAGCTTCGATGCGGAGGCTGTGGTCGCCTCTCGGCGGCCCCGGTCGATCGCGTGATCGTCGACGCGGAGCTGGTGCAACGAACGAACGCCTCGGCCGGGATACTGCCGGGGAAGGCGATCCGTTGTCCTCGTTGCGACTCGGTCGACGAGCTGGCGCCACTGGTGAGCTCCGCCATGACTCTGATATCGGGCGGAGACCGCTCGCTGATGCGCCCCGCGGATCTATCGCGAAGAGACGGCAAGCCGCTGGCCAGTGTTCGCGAGTTCCTGGGTGAGGGGTACGATCCGGAGCTGCCCTCGGCCCGGAAGACCAGAGCGAGGCGTCTGATCGCTTTGGGTCGAATGCGCGAGATGTGGACCGAGATCGAGAGCATGACCGACGCCGAATCGGAGGTGATCCGGGCGCTCGGCCATCTGGAGGATCGCGACTTCGAGCGCTCTTCGGAGTGCGCGAAGGCGGCGCGCGTGCGAATGAAGCTGCAAGGGAGAGACGACGAGCAGCTATCCAAGGAGCTCGATCGGATCGAGGAGATCGGCCAGACTTTGATGGCGGCCCACGAACGGGCGCGCCGGGCGACGGACGACTCAGGACGCCCTTCGTCCATAGACGGCCCCGCGAGAACCCAACTCCCCCGAAGGAACGACCCCTGCCACTGTGGCAGCGGGCGGAAATTCAAGCATTGCTGTATCGATCGCTGATTCTGGGCTTTCTCTGCTGTCTGCACTCAACCGTCGCGGCGGTCGCGGGCATTCTCTGGTCTCCGGAGCACCGTTGGCGGGCACCGGGCCTGAAGGAGCCCTCGGGTCTCGTCGTGAGCCGCGTTTACGACTCGGTGCTCTGGACTCTGAACGACTCAGGCGGCAACGCGGAGCTCTTCGCCTTTCACCGCGACGGGAGCCACATCGCGACGGTGAAGATCCGCGGCGCCCGGAACTACGATTGGGAGTCGCTCACGACCGACGACGACGGGCATCTCTACATCGCCGATGCGGGCAACAACACCAACGATCGCAAGAACCTCGTCATCTACGTCGTCGACGAGCCGAACCCGTGGAGGCAGAGCGAGGTGCGGGTGCGTGCGCGAATCCCCTTCTCCTATCGTGATCAGAAGCGTTTTCCGCCGAAGAGCGAGCTTCGTTTCGATGCCGAGGCGAGCTTTTTCGCCGACGGCAATCTGCATCTGCTCACCAAGGACCGCTCCGCCCCTCGCACGTGGCTCTACGCCTTCGCCGAGCTCGACGACAACGATCGTCAGAAGCTGCTGCCGCGAGAGTCGACTATGACGCCCTCGATGGTGACCGGCGCCGATCTCCACGCCGACGGGCGCAGGCTGGCCATTCTCACATACGACGCTGCGATCGTCTGCGAGAGGAAGGGGCCGGGGGCGACCTTTTTCTCGGGCTCGAGGATTCGAACCCGCATCGAAGTGGGGCAAGCCGAAGCGATCGCGTGGGATGGTGAGGATCTGCTGGTTCTCACCGAACAGATGGAGCTTCACCGTCTGCCTCGATCGATATGGGTGCAGGGGATTCGCTATGCGCCGAAACCACCGGTTCCCTTCGGCATCGCCCGCGTTCTTCCTTCAGGTGAGCCGATAACGCCGGTGCCCTTGCTCTGGAGCCGCCCGGGTGTCGTCAGCCCGCCCGCCGCCCCGCCGAGAGGCGTGCCGCTCGCGGGGGCCGAGCTGGGTTGGACGGAGCGGGGCCTCGTGCTCGATCTGCACTGGCCCTCGCGGCCGCGGCTCGAGCGCGGTGAGCCGATGGCCGTGGTGATGGCGTCGGCCGCCGAGCGGATCGATGGCCCCTCGACCCCGGCGCACCCCGCCTGGTTCCTGACCTGGGAGGGCAAGGCACGGCCGCCCGGAGTCGAGGCGACGGGCGCCGCCGGCAACGAGGTGCTGCCCCGCGCCTTCGAGACGAACGACTCGACCTTCGGCTGGTCGACTCGACTCGAGATCCCCGCTGAGTCCCTGCCGGGCTGGGAGGGTGCGGCTGGTCGCTCCATCCCCTTCAACCTGATCCTCTTGGGGCCGGAGCCGGTCGGCCAATGGTGCCACTCGGTCGATGCGTCGACCTGGTGTTGGACCACACCCGATCTGTGGGGTGTCGCTGTACTGAAAGAGAGGGATCGATGAGTCTCGAATCGCTTCTGGATCGGATCGAGAAGATGGCCGGGAAACGCCCTTTCGTGGTGGTGCTCACCGGAGCCGGGGTGTCGGCCGAGAGCGGCATACCCACATTCCGGGGCTCAGACGGCTTCTGGACTCAGGGCTCTCCGAATCACACGCCCGAAGAGATGGCCACCTTCGCCTACTTCAGCGACGATCCCGAGACCGTCTGGGCCTGGTATATCTTCCGGCGATCCAAATGCCTCGAGGCACGGCCGAATCCCGCGCACCGGGCGATCGTGGAGCTCGAAGACAGAATCGCCGATCGTTTCGCGCTGATCACCCAAAACGTCGATGGACTGCATCGCGAGGCCGGTAGCGGATCGGCGCGCAGCTTCGAGATCCACGGGAACATCTCGAAGATGCGGTGCTCAGGAAGGTGCAGCCAGCGCCGTCCGCGTCCGCTACCAACACTCGTCGAAGAGATCGCGGCCGGTCCCAAACTCTCTTCGGATCAGATCGCTGCCCTGCATTGTGCCGACTGCGGAGCTTGGATGCGCCCCCACGTGCTTTGGTTCGACGAGTACTACACAGAGGAGCACTGCCGCTCCGAAAGCGCGACCGAGGTCGCCTGGAAGGCCGATCTGCTCCTGATCGTCGGCACGACGGGCGCCACGACGCTGCCTTCGATTGTCGGTGAGATCGCGATGCGCAAGCAGATCCCGATATTCGACGTCAATCCCGATGCAGGAGTATTCGCCAAGATGGCCGAGCGAAGCCCGGGTGGGGGACATCTGTCGCTGCCGGCGAGTGAGGGGGTGCCTGCGATCGTCGAGCGACTGATCGCGGGTTGGGGTTAGGGTTCGCGCAAGAAGAAGTAGGCATTTTGGCATCCCATCTGCGGCGCATCTCAGGCCGATCGGCACCACATCCGGGCGCCAAAATGCCCACCTATTCTTGCGCGGACCCCTGATATGGATTCGCCCCCACGACTCCCGGAGCCCACAATGCGCGCCCACCTATCCCTCCTCGCCGCGGCGGTCCTCGCACCGACCGCGCACGCCCTAGTCATCGCTCAGACCTTCAGCTTCGACCGCACTCCGCCGTGGCGTGTCATGACGCGATTGATGGGCCGGGCGTCCGCCCTCGGCCTCGATGCAATCTGGATTCCGCCGGCCTACAAGGCGAGCACCGGCGGCTACTCGATCGGCTACGACCCCTACGATCGTTACGACTTGGGCGACAAGTTCCAGCAGGGGAGTACGGAGACCCTGTGGGGCTCCCGCGCCGAGTTGGAGACGCTGATCGAGGCGGCCCACACCGAAGGCATCATGGTTTATGCCGATGTCGTGCTGAACCACAATGGCGCTGGCATGAACTACACCTACCCCGATTTCAGCTACACCGATTTTCATCACTACGGCGGCATTCAAGATTGGAACGATCAGTGGTGGCTGGAGAACGGCGATCTCTTCGGTCTCGAAGATCTGAGGCAGGAAAAGGTGTACGTGCACGACCACCTCTTGGAGTGGTTGCAGTGGTTTCAAGATGAGCTGAATCTCGACGGCTTCCGCTACGATGCGGTGAAGCACGTGCCAAAGTCGTTCTGGGAAGATGTGGCGGCGGTGGACGAAGGCTATACCTTCGGCGAAGTCCTGAGCGGCGATCCTTGGTATGTCGGTGGCTACGCCTATACCGGCATGGATATGATCGACTTTCCGCTCTACTACGTGCTCTACGACTGCTTCAAGGCCAATGCGTCGCGCCGCTTGGGCGATCTGAAGAATGCCGGTCTATCGCCCGACGAAACGGTGATGTTCATCGAGAATCACGACATGGCGGGGCCGGTGAAGAAGGGCCTCGCGTACGCCCATATCATGACCCGCGGCGGCAACCTGACCGTGTTCGTCGAAGATATGCTCGATCCCTGGCTGCGCGGCAGACTCATCAACCAGATCTGGGTGCACCATAATCTAGCGTGGGGAGCCACCGACTGGAAGGTGACGGCTCAGAACCAGGTCGTCTACGAACGCCGCGACAATCTACTGGTCGGAATCAACCGCGACTATTCAGACAACGCGCGAACTGTCACCACGAGTTGGCGCGACATCTGGCTGCACGACTACTCAGGGCATCGGCCGGATGATGTGTGGGTGAACGGTTCGGGTCAAGTGACTTTCACCATCCCGTCGGATAACTACGTCTTCTACGCGCCCCGGTAGGCGTTGATCGCGCCAGGGTTCCGCCGCCTGCTTGATGGGCTTCTCGGATCGCGAGCGCGAGATCGCGCGAGAAGCGGCGAGCCCCATCCTCCCTGAGGTGGCTGCCGTCGTACGTTGGGTACGCATCTTGAGGGAAGTCGATCCAGATTCCCCCCGCGGCGCGGATGCCCCTGGCGATTCTCTCGGTGTCGTACGTCGTCAACTCGTCTTCTAGCGCCACCATATCGCCGCTGCTCGGTGGGCGGAGGGCGAAGACAGTGACTCCCGCTCCCACGAACTCCTCGACCGCGTCGAAGACTCGTTGAATATGTTCTTCTCCAACCTGCGTAGCGGCGAACTGAGCGCGGTAAGGCGCAATGGCCTTGCGGGGGTTCTCCGGGACTTGGCGCGATGCCACCCAGCCGTCGTCTGTGAACTTCTCGAAGTAGCGCATACCCTTTGCCCGCTTGGCGAGAGCAGCGAAACCTATCGGAGTGCAAAGTCTGTGGATCGGGGCGAGGTGCTCAGCCGCCCAGCGGCGCGTTGCGGTGGAGCTGTGAAAACGGTTGAAGTCGTTTCGATCGACGGCGCGGTCGGTCAGGGAGAAGGGCGTGATGCCCAGCACGATGATGCGATCTTCGCTCTCGGGATCGAGAATAGATGCAAGCGATTGTAGGTAAGTTTGGCTGTATCCATTGCTGCTGAATCCGTAGTTCACGATCCGTGCGCCTCCGAGCACTTCAGTCATCTCGCTGGGAGACACGCCGCGGTAGACACGTGAGTCGCCCGCAACGACCACGTCGGCCACGCCGGACCAGGTGACCTTTCGGTGCCAGAATGCATCCTGGAAGACGCCCACCTCATCGCGCGGCCACGTTGCCCCTAGCAGCAAAGTGACGAGGGCGGCGAGCAGGAGGGCGATCGTCGCGCGTTCGGGTCGGGCGGCGGGGGACTCAGAATTGGAAGTAGATGAATGCACTGCCGGGGCCCCGGAAGAAGATGCAGAAGACGATGAGGGCTGCAACTAGGGCGGGTTGTGTTTGTCGAATCAGGGTCGGCTGAGGGAGCCGGTCGAGACCGATGAAGAAGTAGATCTCTCGCGCGGCAGCCACCGATAAGGCGATCATTGCGGTCATTCCGACCGATGACGAAAGTGTCTCTGCCACGAGCTCCAGACCGAGGTGCCCAGGTGGGAACATGGTGGAGAGGATGACCAACGCTTGGTCGAACGACTCCGCTCGAAAGAAGACCCATGCGGTCAGCGCCATCGTGAATACGATCAACGCTGAGAGTGTGCGTCCGCCGGGAACGCGTTCGAGTCGCTCCGGCCAGCGCGTGGTCTGCTCGATCGACATGAAGAACGAGTGTAGGGCCGCCCAAATCACGAAGGTCCAGGCAGCTCCATGCCAGATTCCCGAGACGAGCATGGTGATCCACATGTTGCGGTGATGCAGCCAAAGGCCGTGGCGAGAGCCGCCGAGAGGGATGTAGACATAGTCTCGGAACCAGGTGGAGAGGGAGATATGCCACCGAGCCCAGAAATCTCGGATGCTCGTGGCGATGTAGGGATGATTGAAGTTGAGAGGGAAGCGGAATCCCATCCATCGACCGAGGCCCCGGGCGATGTCGCTGTATCCGGAGAAATCGCCGTAGATCTGGAACGCGAACATGGTCATGACCATCCACCAATAGAGGGCGGAATCGGCCGGCTCGGGTGCACCGAAGGCTGAATTGACGACAGGGGCGAGAGAGTCCGCGATGACGACCTTCTTGAGGTAACCGTGGACGATCAGCTTCAGCCCTTCCCATCGGTCTTCGGCCGTGGAGGGGCGATCCTCGGCCAACTGGGGCAGCAGGTCGGCCGCTCGCACGATCGGTCCGGCCACGAGTTGGGGGAACATCGCGAGGAAGGAGAAATAGTGAAACAGGTTCTTGACCGGAGTGAGGCGCCCCCGATACACGTCGAGGGTGTAGCTCATCGACTGGAAAGTGTAGAAGCTGATCCCGACCGGAAGCGGCAGGTGCGCCAGCGGGATTTGGGCTTGGCGCCCTGCCATCGAGAGTGCCGCGTTCGTGCTCTCGATGCCGAAATCCAAGTACTTGAATACCGCGAGGGACCCGACATTGCCGAGGATCGAGAGCCCC
>CAZFNT010000148.1:0-1094 GCA_964520315.1 uncultured Gemmatimonadota bacterium | reverse complement strand
CAGGCGCTTGCGCCGGGGTGCGGCTGCGATGCCCAGCGCCGCGAAGTAGTCGATGAGTCCGTTGCCCACCAAGAGGAAGACGAAGCGCCAATCCCACCAACCATAGAAGAAGAGCGAGGCGGCCGTCAGGGCGAGCCATCGGGACGATCGTGTCCTCCGCACGCGCGTCCATAGCGCCAGGAAGACCGCGAAGAAGGTCAGGAACTCGAGTGAGTTGAAGAGCATCTCTACCCGAGTGCGTACGCTTGCGTTTTCAGCTCTTCGAGGAGGTGCGACGAGAGGAACACCTTGTCTTCACGGTTGCGGAAGGAACGACGGATCTTGCGGGCGTCGAAATCCAGCGAGAATGGACCCGCCAAGCCCGCGTTCTCCATGAGCGCTCGGATCTTCGTCTCGTCTCCCGCGGAATCCCCCGCCGCGTGCCCCTTCATCTCCATGAAAAGCGCATCGATCTTGGGCAGAAGATCGCCGAGACCCTTCAGAGCTTCGTACTCGTACCCCTCCACGTCGAGCTTCGCGTAGCGGGGAACAATGCCCAGCCGAGCGCAGACGGAGTCGATGCGAACCGCCGCGATCTGAATCGAGCCGTGATCGGTGGCGGCGACCACGCGGTTGGTCGCGCTGCCCGGGCGGTTGGTCAGATAAAGCGTCCCCTCCTTCTCCGCCACCGCGGCGTTTACCAGGTGCACGTTGGAACGGCCGTTCCGCTCGACGTTGGTGGAGAGGTACTCGTACGTTTCCGGGTGAGGTTCGAAAGCAAGCACGACCACCTCATCTTGTTCCGATGCGATGAGGGCATAGGGACCGATGTTGGCGCCGATGTCCAGGAATGTGTCGCCAGGGCCGAGTAGGTTTTTGAGGAAGTGCATGTTGTTGTAGTCGTACATCCCCTGGCTGTTGATCAGCGCCGAGACCCCGCAAGCTGCATGTTCCGCGACGATGGTGGAATCGGAGATTCGTTGCTCGTAGGGGAACAAGTCCCACACCTTCCGTAGCTGCCAACGAATATGGCGGATCACACCGCCCAGAGAGCCCACATGGGGATTCCATATGATTTTCTGGAGCGACCGAAGGAACTGCGGAGCTCTGGGCAG
>CAZFNT010000147.1:0-8754 GCA_964520315.1 uncultured Gemmatimonadota bacterium | reverse complement strand
GAGCGGGATCGCCGCAACACACTCCGACTCATCTTGCGGTTTTTGCTCTTTGAGGAGAGAATCTCAACCGAGAACCTCTTTCTTGAATGCACGAGCGGAGACCTCTGTTGCTCTTCCTGTCATCACGAACACTGCTTTCGAAATATTTGGCGGTGTTGCTGACATGCGCCGTGGGTCTGATTCTGCTGGGAGGAGGGTGGCTTCACCACGAGATCGCCGCGGAGAGCGAAGGGGCGCTCGAGAGCCGTCACGCGACGACGCTGGGACTGGTGAATCTGACCATCGAGGAGGGTTTCGTGGGGCCGTGGAAGAGCCTCATGGAGTTGGCCGCTTCCGCGGGCGTGGTCGGCGATGAATCCCCCTATGCGACTCACCGCTTGATCGAGTCGTTTGTGCGCTATAACGATGACGTGCTCTCGCTGAGTCTGCTGGAAGGCAGCGGCAAAGCGTACGACGAGGCCGTGGCCCCAGAGCTGGAGGTGGCGCTGGTCGACCCCACGACCGGGGACCGTGACGCGAGGATCCTCGCCCGGCAAGACAATGTCATCATTGACATGGCGTTGAAGGAAGACGGGCTCCATTTCGGACGTATCACGCAGCTTCCGGGGCGATCCATGCGGATCCTGCCTGCGGCGATCCCCTCGCCGATACCCGCGCTGGACCGCGGCGTCCTCGTCGCTCGTTTCTCCGTTGAACATCTGCTCGATCGCTGTGCCAATGTGGCGGCGCGCGAAGGCCTCGATCTATTGCTGGCCGACTCGGCGGGCCGGCTGATTCACGAAACGGCGAGAACCGATCGCTCTCCTGGTGCGATCATCATCGGCGAGGCTCCGATGGCGATCGTCGCGACGGGAACGCGAGATCGTTTGACGAAGCTCTTGTCCTACGAGAGGCCCGGCACCGATCCCAGGGCCGGGGAGAGAGTGCGCGCAATCGCGTCCAGCCTGCCTGAGCTGGATTGGTATGTGGTCTTGGTCGAAGCCGACGCTCAAGCGCTCCGGGGCCTCTTGCGGGCGCGGAAGATGCTCCTCCTTTGGGGACTGGCCTCGGTCATTACGGCGGTGGTTGCGGCGGTATGGCTCGCGACCTTGGTGGCGCGGCCGATTCGAGCGACGGCGGAGGCGATCGATTCTCTCGCCGCAGGCGAGTTCAGCGTGCGGGCTCCAGTGGTTTCGCGTGATGAGGTGGGCGCCCTCGGAGGGGCGGTCAATCGGCTCGCCCAGAGCTTCAAGGCCCAACAGGCCGCGAATCTCCGCGACGTGCTGCGGGAGAAGTCGAAGACCGAGGCGATTGTTCGGAACATGGCCGACGGGCTGCTCGTGATCGACCGAGATGGACGTGTCGGGTTGTTGAATACACAGTTCGAACGGTGGTTCGACGTTCCAGAGATCACCGCCGTCGGCAGACCCCGCGACGAGATCATCGAGCATGCAGGCTTGAGCCGCCACCTCGATGAGGCCGCTGGGATCGCTCACCGGCGTGCCTACTCGTCCATTCTCGATATCGATCAGGGGTCGGATCGCCCGAATCAGACCCTCCAAGCGAGAAGCGTACGGGTATTCGACAACCGGCGCGACGTCGTGGGCATCGTCACGGTGCTGCGCGATGTTACAAGGGAAAAACGAGTCGAGCAGATGAAGTCCGATCTTGTATCGACCGTCTCTCACGAGCTTCGTACGCCGCTGACGTCGATTCAGGGTTTCTCCGAGATCCTTTTGGAAGAGGAGTTGAACGAATCGGAGATCGCCGAGTTTGCTCAGATCATCAGCTCGGAGGCTCGGCGCCTGGGGGCATTGATCAACGACTTTCTCGATCTGTCGCGCATCGAGTCGGGTGAGATAGAGATCCGGCAGTCGAATCTCAACCTCGTTGATCTGCTCGCCTCGAGCACGGTGATCATGGAGCAACACGCCGCCGCCAGGGGGATCGAGATACGATCGGTGAGCGCCGACCGTGAGCCGACCTATCTCATTGGTGACCGAGACAAGCTGGAGCAGGTATTCGTTAATCTCATCTCCAACGCTGTCAAGTACTCCCCCGACGGCAGCAGGGTCGAGATCGGTCTCCGCTCCGACGACGTCGAAGTGATGGTGGAAGTGCGGGACGAAGGGCACGGCATCCCGCCTCAGTATCTGCCCCGCATATTCGATCGTTTCTTTCGAGGCGACATGTCGTCGACCGCGGAGACCGGGGGCACCGGCCTCGGATTGACGATCGTGCGCGAAATCGTGGAGCGGCACGGGGGAAATATCGTGGCCAAGAGCGTCGTGGGTATGGGATCTTCATTCGTTGTGACTTTGCCGCGTTTTGGCGCGAGATCGACAGGGCAGAAGAATCAAGGCGATGCTGCGCATTCTGATCGTTGACGATGATGCGAACATCTTGAAGATCCTCCGTTTCAAGCTGGAGCGTGCCGGCTATGTGGTGGAGACCGCACGCAACGGCGCGATTGCAGTTGAGTCGATCAAGCTCGCGCAACCCGATCTCGTGCTCCTCGACATCATGATGCCCGAGATGGACGGGATCGAGCTGGTGGGCCGCCTGCGCGGCCACGCGGAATGGCGAACGATCCCGGTTTTCGTTGTCACCGCGCGTGGTCAAATGGCCGACAAGAAGATAGCTTTTCGACTGGGCGTCGAGGAGTACATCACGAAGCCCTTCAGTCCTTCGGAGGTCGTCGAAAAGGTGCGCGCTTTCTTCGTGGACAGGGATCGCCGCAAGTCTACGTCGGATCCGGCGAACCGCTAGCTTCCGGCGACACTTCTATAGTGGTCCATAAAGGCATGGAATTGTTTACGCTTGTCGAAGCCCTGCTCCATCAGTTGTCGTCCGGCGACTCCCATGCGTGAGCGGGCCGGGTGGTCGCGCCCCATCCGCTCGAGTGCATCCGCCAGCGCACCCACATCGCCTGGCGGAACAAGAAGGCCTGTCTCGCCTTCGATCACCACTTCGGGCGTGCCCGCCAGTTGAGCGCTCACGACAGGGACTCCCATCGCCATCGATTCCAGCAAGACGTTGGGCAAGCCCTCCTTCCGCAAGCTCGGGAGCACAAGCGCATCGATCCGCTCGAAAACCAGTTCCGGTTCGCGCGTAAAAGGAAAGAACGAGACATTGTCCTGCAAGTCGAGCGCGTCGGTCTTCTCGCGCAACATCGTTTCGTCGGGCCCGTCGCCGACGAGCATGAGGTGGATTCCCGGTACCGATCGTCGCGCCATCGCCATCGCCTCCAGCAGGAGCGTCTGCCCCTTTCGCTCCTCGAAAGAGCCGACATTGCCGACGACGAACGACGCGCTGGTGGGCAGCTGATAGCACCGCCTTGCCTGGAGCGCCCTTTCGGCGGCCGGTGTGTAGCGGGCAACATCGGTACCTTGGTACAGGAGGGCGACCCGTTCTGATTCGATTCCGTACGATTCCACCAAGTAGTCTCGAGTAAAGCGAGTGATCGCGATCACACCACTTCTGATCTCGGGACTCGGCACGTAGAATCGTCGCTCGTACTCAGGCACGATCGTGCCGGTCTTGGGTAGGAGCACCGTATCGAGCTTCTCTTCCTCGATGCAGCTCGCGGCGAATACGGCGCAGTGAAACCCTCTTCTGGGAGGATGGACCGTGCAGATCGCCACATCGGCGTCGGCGAGTGCATCTGTCCAGATCGCCCTATCCATCGACCGCTCTTCAACGACCTGATGGTAGTCGTAGGTCACGAGCCGTGCGTCGGTCTTGGCGCATTCCTTTGCATTCCACCCCGACTCCGAAGTGAGCAAGGTCACTCCCACTCCCTGAGCCAGGAGGAACTCCGTCGCTTCAGCCACCCATATCTGCGTGCCACCGTGCAGGCCAGTGTCCTCGATGAAGCAGACGCGAAGAGCTTCAGTCACCACTCGCTCCTTTCATGCCCCTTATGAAGCACTCCTGCAGCGCTTCGACTCCGAAACGCGACGCCACGACGCGACGGTTGTGGAGTGCTCTCCCGTCGAGCCCCTGCGGCAGGAAGAGCGCGTCGGTGACCTCTTGCAGGAACGCGGTCGTGAGTCGACTCTCCGGGAAGTTGATGAGTTCGATCCGCTCCGATGGCGGTAGATCCTCTCCGACCACGGCGCGATACACTTCTTCCGGTTCGTAGCGTGCGCAGACGATCGGAACGCCGGCCGCCGCGGCTTCGACGATCGGCAGCCCCCGCCCCTCGGTTTCGCTGGGCAGGAGAACCAGGTCGGAGAGCTTATAGAGGTCGGAGATGACCAAGTTCTCATGCCCGCGCTCGCCGAACGCGGAATGTCCGAGCTTGCCCGCCGAGAGCGCCAGGAAGATTCGTCTGGCGATCAACTTCGGCAGCGACTTCACCATCGTGGTGTAGGCGTGGACCACCCGCATCAGATCCTCGCGATGCTCGATCGGCGCCGGACCGGTGATATGGAGCGTGATGGTCAGCTCGGGGACGTCGTCGAAGAGGGCGCGGAATGGATGAAAGTCCATGAGCGCCTCGATCAGCTCGATGTCGCGCTCGATCCTCTTCCTGCCGATGATCCGCGTCGGCTGAAGAAGCCACAGAGCAGTCGGGTGCATGATGTTGAGGACGGAATCCCCGCCTGACGAAGTGCATACGACCGGTCGCTGATTCTCCATCCACTCACCGATCGATTCCCAGAATCGGTGCACCGCCATGGTCGAGATCACCCTTTCCCCGTGTCCGAGAATGTAGGCCAATCGCTGGCGCAGCTCCTCTTTGTGCTTGGTGCGGCAGGGGACGAAGTACATCGGCTCGACGAAAGTGCCCAGCAACGACACTTGGCTCGGATCGAAGCCGAAGTCCCGCACCAGGCGACCCGCCTGTACAGCATTGATCGTGAGATGATGCCACCGGGGCCCCTTCCACGGCAGAAGTCGCTGGAATACCCGGAAGAAAGGGCGGTTCTCGGAATTGGTGAAGAAATGGTCGCGCGGCCCGGGTGACTCGCCAGGCGCTCTCTCCGACGCGGGCGCACCGGCCTCCCAGTAGAAGTCGTGGCAGGAATCGAGGACGAAGAGCCCCAGTATCTCAGAGGCAAGGACAAGAGCGAGGGAGTAGGCGAGGTTGCCCGGATTGGAGAGCACGTTCACCGGCACGAGTAGCTCGATCTCATGCTCGAGCAGGTAGTCGACGAGTGTCGTGGTGAACCCGACTGCTTCGGCCCATACCGTCTCGGCCGCTTGCCGTGAGAGGTTGCTCCCTTCCGGCATCGCTTCGAGGTAGAGCTGGGCGTAGGTGGCGCCGTCTCCCCGTTTCGCCCATCCGTTGCAGTCGGGAATGCACAGCCGTTCCCAGTGGGGACGCAGAACGATGTCGGCCGCCGCACTGAAGTCCCCTCCGATGCAGTGCACCTTTGCGGCCGCTCCCTGAGACTGCTTCAGCTCCTCCAGGCAGGTCGCATACTTCGCGATCTCCATCGACACGCCGTCGATTCCGAAATCGAAGGTCGCGAAAGCGAGTCTCAGGTCCGAGCGCGGATCCAGAAGAAGATCCCCCCCGCCGTCGGAGGGAAGATCGCGACCGATCCCTTCCAGTACCACGTCGATCCCCTCCCAGTCCCGAATTCGCAGATCGGTGAGATCGCGCAACGCGTCGGCGACTCGAACTCGGTCCACGGGGGGCGCTTCGCGGCGCTCGACGCGGAAAGAGCGCTCACGTTCGCGGATCCGGGTCCTCTCCTGGCTCATCTCGCCGGCCTACTCCGCCGAGAAGACCTGCTCAATCCGGGACCAGTCGATCGCCTCCGCGCAGGCGAGGGCATCGTCCTTCGTCGTGTTCGTCTTGATGGTCACCAGCGTGCTCCCCTTGTAGGGAACCATCAGCTCCCAGTTGGAGCCTTCGTGTTTCAAGGCGGCCTTGACGCCGTGCACCTTGACGATCTTCGATCCGGATGCCGTGGCCATCATAGCGTTTCCGACCATTCCGGAGACCATCGCGAGCATCGGGCTGTTCCCGATCACGGAGACCTCGATCCGTCCTTCGCCTCGGTGGTACTCGCACGAAGCCGCCACTCCACCGCCCATGAACGCCGTCCCCATTGCCGTCGATTCGCCGGGTTCCTTCTTCCATCCTGGCAGTTCGCCGAAGACCGAGATCGAGTTCCTGAAGGCGGTCCGAGCGGATCCCAGATTTGAACGCCTGCCCTTCATCATGGTTACGGTTGAGACGAAGAAGGCACGGGTCGTCGAGGCGCTCCGCTCCGGCGTGAGCGACTACGTGACCAAGCCCTTCAATCAGAAGGTGCTCAAAGAGAAGATCGACGCGGCGCTGGCCTCCAACGCCGCCTGAGTCAATCCGCCTCTGCCTCCCCTAGCACCAGGGTCATGAAGGGCTCACCGGCTCTGGCGGCCCGGGCCATCGCCCGGCGCATGCCACGCAGCTCGGCCGCCGAGAAACGTTCGCGCAGCTCTCCATCTCGTCTGGCCACCTGACGTGCGATTCGCACCATCGGGCTCACGGAGTCTCTCGAGGGCTGTTCGCCCTCGCCTCCGGCGATGATCCCGTAGCCGGCCGGGTAAGAGACCGTGCCGCTGACCGTGATCGAAACGCTCTCGTGGTCGTTCCAGATGGTCGAGCCGCTGTCTCTGGTGTAAGCGGTGAGTCGCCATTCACCTTCGGCGGTGCCGCTAGGAACGTACAGGAGCACTTTGCCCGAGCGTCTCTGCCATGCCGGGATAGAGAAGACCGGGTCGCCAAAGGGGCTAACGGTTGCCTCGGTGCCCGAGGGGCGGATCAGCCTCAGGCGGAAGTTGAAATCAACCTGGCTGGCGGAGGAGTTGAATAGCGAAACGAACCAGGCAAGCGTGCCGTCTTGCTTCACCGTCTGCGGATGGTCGCCGAGGCGAATCTCGGGGTCGTCGGCGCGGGGGTGGATCGACACCTGACGCAGCGCGTTGGCCATCAGCGCGTGCACAGTGCCGAGGCCGGCGCCGTCGCGGAGCTCGTTGTCGGACTCACCGGGGTAGAAGTTGAAGGCCGTCGCCTTGTTAGCGGTGTCTACCGCGATCATCGGTTGGAAGCGTTCGACCGGTGCGCCCAGATCGGGAAGGTCGTCCGAGAGCCGGCAGACTTTGTTTCTGCCATCGTAGGGCGGCGCTCCGTCAGCGGGGTAAGAGGTCCACATGCCTCGGGCTGCGCCCGCACCCGACTCGACCGCGATCCCGTTGGCGCGGTAGCCGACCGCGGGGATGCTGTCCAGTACCGTTCCCGCCCCGAGCGGGTCTGCGATCATGATGATCGTGTTGTCGTCGTACCCGGCCTGCCGTACCCCCGATACAGAGAGCGGGACGGGCGTCGCATCCTTGAGGGCTAGGCCTTGGGGCCCGGTCAGGGCGGCGGCCCCGGTCAAGGCGAAGGTCCCTTGCTCTACGAGGTTCGTGTTGTAGTAGCGGAGTTGATCGTTCAGGGGATCCGCCACCCACACGTTGGTTCCGTCCCAACCCATGTCTCCCGGGTCGTAGGCGATTCCCACCGACAGATCGACGGTCGTGGGATTGATGCTGGTCAAGCGGTAGAGCGTTGCATTGGTGCTATCGGAAAACCAGAAGAACCCTCCTCCGATGGCGAGGCCGCCGGGGACGGCGCCCGAGGGCGAGGGGATGAAATCGAGCCCGACCGGCTCCCCCCCGTTTTCGATCGGATTCATCCAGACGAACTGGTAGTCGCTGGAGACCGCGTTCTCGATCGCTACCCCTATCAGGTCATCGTCGCTTTCGTCGTACGCCAATCCCGAGCCGAAGGAAAAGGTCTGTGTCGAATCGGTGCAGAACGATGCCGGGGTGTTGTCCCACTGAGCGATACCTTCCGGATAGAAGGCCGGGTTGTTGCGCACGTTGACGCGGGCGCGGTAGCGGTCCTTGATCGCCAGCACGTCGCCGATGGTGGTGCCGAAGAAGACGTTGTGGCCCATGTCGGCCGAAGAGGCGTTGTCGAGGTACTGGACGTTCTCTTCGTCCAAGGGGTTGAAGGGGTTGTATGCGCTGAAGCCGCCCCCCACCAGCTCGCGCCCGGTGCCGTTGTCGAAGGACCGGCCCGTAACCACGGTGCCGCGGGCGTAGCGGTCGACGTAGTCCTTGAGTCGGCCGTCCGCGGAGCTGGCGCTGTTCCAGTCCTCGTAGGAGAAGGACACCACGGCGTCGTGCTTGCCGAGGGTTACGATCGAAGTGTTGGATGAGCGCAGATCGACGAATGTGCTTTTCTTGATCGAGGGGATTTCTGTCTCGATCGCCGCCATCAGCGTGGTCGGCTCGACGTCGGCAACCATGTATGCGACGTCTTCCAGCGGCCGGTATGGCCGCACGGCCTGGTTCAGCAAGCGGATGAGCAACTCGTTGGAGTTGGTGCTCGCGGCGGTTACGGGGAACTCGTCGATGCGGAAGCCCATGTAGGCGAAGTGACCGGAGCAGTACTCCTTCCACAGCAGCACCGGAACGCTACCCAGGGTCACTTCGATCAGCTCGCGCCACGCGGCGCCGTGTGAGGCCACGCTGGTGCGTGCCAAGGGCGCATCGCTGGCCGCCAGCTCGTGGGTCTGTGCGAAGCGGTCGGTGACGATCGCGGTACTGGAGCCGGTCAGCGAGCCCAAGAACGAGAGTGAGTAGTCGCCGTAGCCATCGTTCGGAAAGAGGCCGGAGCTACCGGCCGCCTCCGGGCTCTCGAGGATCACGGTGCCGCGGTCGAAGCGGACGAAATCTGTGAGATCGTCGCTGTAGGCGAGGTAGGCCCCCGATGCCGGATCTTGCCCGCGG
>CAZFNT010000146.1:0-8755 GCA_964520315.1 uncultured Gemmatimonadota bacterium | reverse complement strand
GGTCTGGCCGAGCAGAGCGATCTGCACGCAGTCGTCGGTGTAGGCGGTCTCCGTTCTGAGGAGACGCGTGGTGGTGTGAGCTATGGATACGCTGGGCAAAAGCCCCGCCAGCGCGATGGCCGTGAGGGCTGATCGGAGAGGTGGTATCGGCATGGTTGGGTACTCCTGGGAGCGGAGAGTAGCCGAGACTGGTAACCTGGGAACAATGTACTGGATCGAAGCGAAGCAGATCGCCGCGGCCCCACTCGGAGAGGTTGGCGGCAAGGCGCTGCTGTTGGCCCGACATATCGGCCGCGGCATGTGTGTCCCAGACATGGTCTTGATCCCCCCGGGCGCCTGCATCGATTCGGTCGAGAGCCTCGTCGAACGGCTGGGGCCCGGACCGTGGATGGTCCGGTCGTCCGCCCCCGATGAAGATCGACCGGATGGGTCGGCGGCGGGGCGCTATCGTTCCGAGGCGGTCGAGCGGGGCGATCGGGAGGGTCTCGAGGCGGCGATCGGGCGTGTGCGCAGTTGCGGGGGGCCGGATCGCGAGCTGCCGGTTCTGGTGCAACTTCTTGTCATTGAGCGCTTTGCTGGTGTGCTCTTTACTCGCCACCCCATGCGCCCCTCGGAGGCCGTGCTTGAGGCGGCCCGCGGTCGAGGCGACTCGATAACCGGCGGCGGCGGCGTCGACGAGAGGTGGTCTTGGGATCGTAGTCGGGGGGGGTGGCGCGGACGGGGGCGACGGATCAGCCGTGAGCGGCCCCTCTTCGCGAACCCGGGCGATGCCGCCGAAGTTCTGGCGCTGGGGATCGAGATCGAGTCGTTGGAGGGGGGCGCGAGAGACATTGAGTGGGCGTGGGGGGATCGGGGGCCGATCCTGCTTCAAGATCGGCCGGTAGCGAGTGCTCCGGCGCCGAGTGCTTACTTTCTGCCAGAGCGATTTCCGACCGGTGTCTCCTGCCTGGGTTGGTCGCTCTTGGGTCCGGCGATTCGTCGCCGCGCGATCGAGGATCCCCTGCGTTTCGTCGGAAGGCGACTGTGCGGCCCGGCGATCGTGCTGCGCCGTGGAGTGCCGCATCTCACGCTCGAGGCGGAGACTGAGTTGTTCCGCTACTTTCCGGCGACGATCCTACCCGACGAAGTGCTGCGAGGAAACGCAGTCTTGCGCCGGGCTTGGTGGCGAAGAGTCGTTAACGCTCTTCCCGGCGTCGCCTCGCTTTGCGGAACGCTCTTGCGCGAGCCGGATTGGTGCCCGCCGGCGCACAAGCGTCGCTGGTTCGACTTCGTCGCGGAGTTACATGCCGCACTCCAGGCGCCCCCGCTCGATCGCGAGTGGATCGCCGCCGCAGCCGCCGATCAGGCTCTGTGCGCGCTTGATGCGACGGTCGCGTGGACCGATCGACTTCTGACGCTACATCGATGGAGTCTAGTGCACGCCGAGTTGATCTGGCGTCTGACCGGGAAACGTCCTCTCGAAGATCCGCGCCACGCGACGGCCCGAGTGCGTAGCGATCTGGAGGAATTGAAGTCGAAGATGGATCGGGGAGGGATGAAACCCGATTTGGCCGAGTTCCTGGCACGACACGGCCACCGAGCCGCGTCGATAGATCCGGCCCAGCCGACGTGGTCCGAAGAGCCGCAAAGGGTCGAGAAGCTGCTCGCCCTGAAGTCGGCGCAGCCTTCACCCAACGGGTCTTCGCGCGCATTGGTGCAGAAGTGTCGCGGATCGATTTCCGCACTCGGGCCGATTGCGAAGTGGAGGCGCTTCGCTCTGGAGCTGCGGGAGGACCAGCGAAACGAATGGCATCGCATTTTGGCGCGTATGCGGGCGGCCGCGCTGCGGGCGGGCGAACTCTTGGTCGAAGAGGGGCGCCTGGAGTCGGTCGAAGATGTGTTCCGTATGCAGATGCGCGATCTGCGCGACACTCTGCGTGGTAGAGACGTAAATATCGAGCTGGGCCCGATCTGGCCACGGCACGTCGAATCGCCGGCCGACACTCGCGGAACGCCCGCGCTCTTGCGTGGGCTCGGTGTGTCGGTGGGGCGCGCCCGCGGAATCGTCCACCGGGTTCATCGTATGGAGGATCTGACCGAGATTCCCGCTGGGTGTATTCTCGTCGCGCGGGCTGTCGATCCCGCCTGGACGCCCGCGTTTCGCGCCGCGGGAGCCTTGGTGCAGGAGCTCGGCGGGTTGCTCTCGCACGCGGCGATTCTGGCGCGCGAGAGCGGTCTGCCGGCGGTGATGAGTGTCGAGCACGCCACGAGTTCGTTGCGCGAGGGCGAGCTCGTCGAGGTGGATGGCGGAGCTGGGACTGTTGCGAGACTGAGGTCGTGAGATGAGCGAAAACCGTCGCCGAAATGGTGGTCCAGATCGGAATGAGCTGCGCGGTGGGCTGGTCGACGAGCTGAGCGCGGTTCTGGCGAGCTTCGGGGTGCGGGCCGAGGCGATGATGGTGCAAGGCCCTGCGACACAGGACCCATTGCGGGTGCTCGTGCAAGAAGCGGGGGGCGGCACGGGGCAGCTCAGGGTCTATTCCGCGGCGCCGGAGCTCTCTCGGGGTCTGGTCGATGCGCTGGCGGTGCGTGCTCATCTTGCCTCACGGGCTCCCGATCGAATTCTGGAGCCGGCGATGAGCGCGGGCGAATTCACGGTGACGCGAAACGACTCCCATCATCTCTATCTGCGAATCGCGGACGGCACGCAGCCGATTCCACCGGCCTGGAGTCTCGTGACTCTGGTGCAGTTGGGCACGTGTTTCGGGGAGCTCAGGCGAGCGTCGGAGCGCTTTCAGAGCTGGCGTCGCACTCCATTGCGTGCCGAGTGGGTGGCGGCGGTGCGGGGGCGTGTCGGGCGTGTGCGGGCAGTGGCCAATCCCGCCGCGGGCTACCACGAGGTTCTGCCCGAATCGATCGTGGAGAGGCTTCGGGGGGTCGGGGAGGCGTACGCCGCCATCGCCCAATCGGACGCCGCTGCCGCGGAGCGGCTCGCCGACGCGTACGATTCCGCCATGTGGGACGCGGCGGGCGCTCAGGGCTTCGTCCTCGATCCCCCTCCGCCGGCCGATCTCTTCGTGGGGAGCGATCAGCGGATTCGCATCGCGTGGCCCGAACGCGCGCGGCAGGGGCTGGTCTGGGACGGAATGCTCGGCGAGATCGCCTTGGGAAGGGTCACCGAAGATCTCGATGCCGCGACCGAGGCGATTATGGCCGCGGATCGCGTCGCCCCGATCTCGGGCGATCTCGTGGATCTGCTGGAGCTCGAGGCGTCGCCGGTGAGGCCTTTCCTGCGAGTGATCGAGGGAGTGGTGGCCGACGCGCCGGTCCGGCAGGAGGGCCTGCTCGCCCAACTCATCGATCGCCATTTCGCCGACCCGGAGGGGAGGAAGAGCTGGCTCGATCGGCTGATGCAGCGGATCCGAGAACGGGCCTATCGCAATGGGGAATAAGGGGGTTGCGGGGGCTGTGGACAACTTGTGGAAAAAGGTGTGGATCTCGGTGTGAACTTGATGTGACACGCGCAATGCGTTGATATACAAGGTGTTGCGGCTGAAGCTCATAAGTAGTGGTTGATGTCGGCGGAGACACTATTGGTGGAAAAGGGGGGCATCCTCGGCACTTCCAGCGAAGCGCTCATGGAGCCCTGACTGCTGCTGGAGGCAGTCGGCCGCGAGGGCGTGCCCCAACGCGTTCCAGTGACCGTCGCATTCGAGAAAGAGGGCGTCGTGATCGGTCTGGCGGCGGCTCATGCAGTCGAGGAGGTCGACGTAAGTGACACCGATCGACTCGCACAGATCGCCGAGGCGCTCCGCCAGCGGCGTCGTCTTCCCGTCGTATCTTCGCAGGTCGCGCGCGCCCGGCACGGTGAACAGCGTGATCGGACGTGTCCCCGCCTGCTCGACGATCTGCTCGATGGCGTAGCGCATGCGGGAGAACTCCTCGTCCGAAAAGGTGTAGTAGCGGCTCATCGAGGCGGACCGGCCGGATCTTCCCGTCCGCCGAACAGCGCGCTGGAGCTTGGTCAGCGTCTTGGCGTAGGAGATGGTGTTGTAGATCGAGCTGCATTCTCGCAGTGTGTTCCTGAGGAGCTTCATGCCGGCGAGAGCGCGGGTTCCTTCCGCCAAGTTTGGGCGAAAGTAGAAGAGTTCGTAGTCGGGATAGTCGCCCCAGAGATAGGGGCGGTATCGGTGCGCGAAGTACGCTTGACCGTATTCGAGATCGTCGTCCGTGAAGTCGTTGGCCGGGTACAGACCCACCAAGACCGCATCGTGGTCGAACGCAGCCGCGCGACTCTGGTAGAGCAAATAGTACTGCGTCGGACCGAACGTGCCGGCTGTGCCGAAGTTGAGGTGCTCGATACCGGTGCGCCGCTCCAGGCGGTCGGTGAAGCGATTGCCACGTGCCACCCCCCATCCCTCGACGAAGGAGTCCCCCAAGACGACGATTCTGGGCTCGTCGGAGTGGATCGACCGCTCGCGGTCTCGCGCGCCGTAGGCGTTCGCGCGATAGTGCAGATCGAAACAGGAATCGATGTGATGGTAGCTCGAACCGGGAGCGTGCCAGACGCCGACCACAGGATCGACGTCGATCCAGAAGCGTGATCTGGCGTTGCTCAAGGAGAAGCTCGGAGTTCGCACGTCGAGTAAGCCAATACGGATCGATGCGAAGAGGAGCGACTCCAGCAAAAGGAGGCCGAGCGCAAAGGCGAGGATGACGTGGGCGGCTTTCCTCCACCGATGAGAACGTGGAGTGCTGCTGAGCTGATCCATGGAGTCCCCATATCAGTGTAACAGCGTTGGGAAATGGGCGATTTTACCAGGATCCGCCACCTAGTGCGCGCTTCGCCATGCGCCTCTTGGCCTTATGCTGGGTTGGCCGCACCGATTTGATGCTCGACGTAGCTCCACTACGCCTCCGCTCAAATCGGCTTGCCGCCTTGCCTAAGACCAAGATTCGCACGGCTCGGGCACGCATCAGGTGGCGGATCCTGGTCTACGTGAACGCGGAATGCGGCGGGGGAAAAAGCGATGCGGAGGCGGGATGCATGCCCGTGGCCTGCCTCGCCGCAGGCAGCCTCCACGTGGAGGGCGACCGGATCGTGGATCGACAGGGCCGCGAGGTGGTGCTTCGCGGCGCCAACGTGAGCGGCAAGGCAGAGCTGTCTCCTCTTCTGCCGATCATGGAGGCTGGCGAGTTGGACATGCTGCAAGAGTGGGGCTTCAACACGATCCGGCTGGTGCTCGGATGGGAAGCGCTGGAGCATCGACGCGGCGAGTATCGAACGCGCAATCTCGATGCCATCGAGGCGATCGTGGACGCCTCTTGGCGGCGAGGGCTCTGGGTCGTTCTCGCGATATGCACTAGGCGCTCTACTCCCGAGCCTTTGGGGGGAGATGGGGCGCCCACTTGGGCGATTCCAGAGGATGTCGACTGGGAGGATTTCGAACTGATCGGCCTATGGCCGCTGAACAACGTTCGGTGAGAGGTCAGCCGCTCGTTCCCGCCTTTTCAAGGAGACATATCCTGTGTGAGCGGCGCCTCCCCGCTGCTCGCCGCCATCCGAATCCTCGCCAAACCCCGAGGCTTTCAAACTGGTGGGCCGTCAGGGAATCGAACCCTGGACCTTGAGATTAAAAGTCTCCTGCTCTGCCAACTGAGCTAACGGCCCGAGCAGAGGTTAGGGGCAGTCCACGGCCTCGGTCAATGGCCGCAGCGATCCCAGAGCAGCGAGAATCCCATGGCCACCCGATGCTCGGTGAAGTCGGCGATCGGGTCGCCTAGCATTCGGCGGAGCTGATACTCGATCCGAAGCGCGGCCGCTAGCGAGAGGGGCGCGCGCAAACCCAGATTCACCCCGACGGGATGGCGCCTCACCCGGAGGTTCCCGACCGTCGTGATCCGCACTCCGGCCGTTACCCCCGCGGAGGGCACGACCACTTCCTCCCCCGCTCCGAGGATTACCCGTTCGCCCGTGCAGTCGCTCCAGTCGCTCCAGCCGCGATCATCGTCAGCGAGCACGAAACAATCCAAAACGACTGGAGGCGATCGCGTTGCATGAGCAAAGCCGAGTCCACAGCGCCCTCTCGCGAACCGTCACTGCTCATTGCCCTCTTACGGCGTGCACTGCGCACAACCGACCCGAGCATGGCTTATCGTATGGACGAACTTGATGGAGGACATGTCCGATGCCGCACCCGTCGTCGAATACGCACGCCAACCGCCACCCTTCGCCCGCCCCGCGACGACGCACGTCGCACCCACTTCGGGCGGTTACGGTTGCTCTAGCCCTATCTCACTGGACCGCCCCCCAACAATCCCACGCAGCCTGCTCCCAAGCCTCTCCGAAAGCGAGCAAGACAATCACCGGCTGTCTCGACGTCGCCGGCAACGAGCGCGCCTACCGCCTCTTTGTCCCCACCTCCTATCCCGGTGGCAAAACCACGTTGCCACTGATCGTCGGTCTCCACGGTGGTGGCGACAAACCAAAGGCCTTCGAACGCTACAGCCGTTTCAGCAAGCTGAGCGAATCGACCGGCGAGTTCATCGTCGTCTACCCCGAAGGGATTGGTGGCCACTGGAACGACGGCCGCGAGAATGTAGGCGAGGAAGCGGATGACATGGCTTTCCTCGCGGCGTTGCCAATCCATCTCTCTCAATCGGTCGGCCTCCGGATCGATCCGCGCAAAGTGTTTGTCGCCGGCATGTCGAACGGCGGGCTGATGGCGGCCCGAGTGGCCTGCGAGCGGCCCGACTGGGTTGCCGGCGTCGGCGTTGTCGGTGCGGCGATCTCCCTTCCGATGGCGACGAATTGCACCGATGGAAAACCGTTGCCCATCGCCTTCGTTTTCGGGCGCAACGACACTTCCTTCTTGAAAGACGGGCGGCAGGTCAACCCGGTCAAGCCCAGCCAATCCCGCGGGCGACATATCGGCATCGGTCCCAGCATCGATCTGTGGCACAAGCGCAACCGTTGCACTGGAAGTATCGACTCCAAAGGACCGACAGACCGCCACAGGAACCGCTTCGGACCGAAGAAGGACGACCACACGCGCGTCTTCATTCACCGCCACGAGGGCTGCGAATCGCCCTTGCTCTGGATCGACATCGAAGGCGGTGGCCACCGCTGGCCCGATCCGACCGCGCTCAACGGCCCGCTCCTCGTCGACAAGCTCGGTCTGGGCTGGGCGAGCCACGAGATTTCGACGGCCGCAAGGCTCTGGGAGTTCTTCGCCGCCATCGATGCCCCGGAACCGAGGAAACGATGACCACGTAGGGGATTGTATCGCCGCCGACTCTAAGCCGTGACCGCAACCCCTTGAGACCTTGCCGGGCTCAGGCACGTTCGCTGCAGTGGTCACGATCGGCCGCCGGCTGGGGGTCGCCACGAACATGAAAGGCAACACCATGATTCCGCAACCGATCCGAACCGCATTGGCGGCACTCTCCCTCACCCTTATCCCCGCACTCTCTTCGGCCATCGAAGGCGCCACCGAGGAGCTGCATCTTTCCGATCTCGCCGACGGGGAAGCCCGCGTCTTCGGCGAGGGCGACCACTCCATCAGTGCAGCCCGCGACGGCGACATCGTGACCGTCTCGCTGCCCGGTGCCGAAGGCGACGAAGCCCACGAGATGGTCGTCGATCTTTCCGAAGATGACGGCCACGTCGTGGTCGTCGGCGAGGATGACCACAGCGCCGTCTGGGTAAAGGCCGGCGGCGACCTGAACGAAGACGAGATCGAGATCGAGGGACTCGACGACGAGGAGCTCGAGGGTGCCCAGGTCATGATCCGCAAGATGATCACCGTCGAGGAGGGCGAAGATGGAGAAAGCAACACTTCCCTAATGCGCGTCATTCGCGTTGGTGGGGAAGGGGACGAAGGCGAAGAGATCGAGATCGATGTCGAAGCTCTGGTCGGCGAACTCGGTGAAACGGCAGAGGTTCGGATCATGAAGATCCACACCGAAGAGGGTGATGAAGGCACAAAAGTGATGGTGCGGATCGAAGCGGATGTCGAGGTCGATGAGGAGTAGAGCTCAAGGCACGACGATGCGCTGATGCGGGTAAATCGTGCTCCGCTTGCTCAGGCCGTTGATGCGCATCAGAGCGCTCAAGCTCACACCGTACTTCTGAGCGATCTTGCCCAGAGTGTCGCCCCTGCGTACCACATGAACGCGAGCACCATGCCGGCTCCCCGGGATGATTTTCAGCTTGGTTCCCGGCGTGATTCGATTGCTGTTCAATCCGTTCTCACGCTTGATTGTGTTGACGCCGGTCCCGTACCTCTTGGCTATGTCCCAGAGGGTGTCGCCTCTGCGAACCACATGAATGACGGGATCGGCCGTCACCCCCGGGCTCGAGAATGACGGTGAGTGACCGCCCGCCAAGGGTATCTTGATGCGTCGGCCGGGATAGATGCGATTGACGTTCTTGATGCCGTTGGCGCGCGCGATCGCGTTGACTCCAACGCCGTAGATATTGGCGATCGTGGAGAGATTCTGCCCTCTTCTGACCCTGTGCGTGGCGTACTTCGGAGTCGGAGGGCTGTAGACCGGCATCTCTAGCAGGCACTCGCGCACGCCCGCATGTCGCTCGGCCGGGACCTTCAGCTCGTAGCCGCCCTTCGGTGTGATCCCCCTGCGCAACTCGGGATTGTAGCTTCGCAGCAATCCATCCGGCAGGCCCAGCTGTGTCTCGATCCCCTTCAGCTCGTACTGCTTCTCCGTCATGATCACAGTCGGATCGGGCAGCGGGTCCAGAGGCTCCGGCAGCTCG
>CAZFNT010000145.1:0-8774 GCA_964520315.1 uncultured Gemmatimonadota bacterium | reverse complement strand
CGTGGCGGGGTCGTCGCGCTCGAGATCGTCTTGGGTCGCGAGAGGGGGGCGGTGCCGGATGACTGGCTGGGTCAGAGGATTGAAGGAGCGCTTGATCTGGTCTATATAGTGGACTAAGCTGACCAAATGGACTCGTCGATCGTCAACATCCACGAAGCGAAGACTCAGCTCTCCAAGCTCTTGGAGCGCGTGCGGGCGGGGGAAGAGATCGTGATCGCCAAGGCAGGGGTTCCATGGGCGAGGCTCTGCCCGCTGGAGCCGCTCAAGCAGCGTCGGCCCGGGCTTTGTCAGGGCCGAGTAGACGAATCGTTCTTCGATCCTCTGCCCGAGGACGAGATCGAGCACTGGCAATCGTGACCTATCTGCTAGACACCCACGCCCTGCTCTGGTGGATTCACGACGATCCAAAGCTCTCGGCGCGTGCCCGCGGCATTCTGGCGTCTCCGGCGAATGAGATCTTGGTCTCGAGCGCGAGCGCGTGGGAGGTCGCCACAAAACACCGCATCGGAAAGCTGCCTTCGATCGGCTCTTTCGTGACCGACATGAGAGGCTGGATCCGGAAGGCCGGTTTCACCGAGCTGCCGGTCGGAATCGCCCACGCGCAACGGGCCGGGACCTGGCCCGTGCCGCACCGGGATCCCTTCGATCGAATGTTGGCCGCCCAGGCCGAGATCCACGGTGTGCCCTTGATCACCCGCGACCCTGCTCTGAAGGCGTTCGGGGTCCCACTGCTCTGGTAACCGATTCGCATGGGGCATCGAAAGCCGTGAATTGAAACAAGAGGCCATCAGGATGAACAGAAGCGACGACGCCACGATCAAGATCACCCCTGACGTCAAGCTGGGAGAGGGGGTCAAGCTCTTCGGCTTCGTCAATCTCTACGGCTGCGAGATCGGCGACGAATCGAAGATCGGTGCGTTTGTCGAGATCCAACGAGGCGCCCGCATCGGCAAGAACTGCAAAGTGTCGAGTCATACTTTCATCTGTGAAGGCGTGACGCTCGAAGACGATGTCTTCGTGGGGCACAATGTTACGTTTATCAACGATGCCTATCCGCGTGCAACGCGCGAGGGCGGGGGCCTCCAGACGGAAGCGGACTGGAATTGTGTTCCCACATTGGTCAGGCGTGGGGCGTCGATCGGCTCGAGCGCGACGTTGCTCTGCGGAATCACTGTCGGAGAGAGAGCGGTCGTCGGCGCCGGGAGTGTCGTGACCAAGGATGTGCCGCCGGAGACGATTGTCGCAGGGAACCCGGCGCGCATTCTGCGGAAAATCGAGGGGGCGAAATGACCGCGTGTGTCTCCACTATCTCAGAACGACAAGGTGATTCCCTGCCGCAACGCTGCGTCGAGAGGTTTCACTCCCTCCGGAGGGCGGGCATCTCGGTCGAGAGTTGCGCTCAGCTCAAGGGCGACGCGATCGCCCGGTCGCACCGTGATCGAAGTGTGGCTCGAAAGCCGCAGATCGCCTATATCGTCGAGCGCGGGCTGAGCGTAAGATGTTGTCGATACATTCCAGCCCGGCGCTAGCTGGATCGATCCACTCACGTAGGACGAAAGCCTTGGCGTTCGGTGATGAAGATCGGCGGCCGAGCGCGCGCCATCGGAGGCGATCTCTTCCAGTTCGCCCATAAGAGCTGCACCGAGCGCTAGACCCGCGCCCCTGCTCTTCGCGACGACCGCGCGCACGCCGACGCCCGCCAGGGCCCGTAGCTCCAGACGCTTGAATTCGTCGAACTCGCTTTGCAGGAAACCCTCGACAGCCCATCGCTCGCCGAGGTGGAAACGGTGTCGCAGGTGAGCGAAGTGTCTGTTCGCGTAGCTGGCTCCCGATGCGCGACCCAACTCCGAAGCTACGATCAAGAAGCTCTGGTTGCGGCCGCGCGTGCGCTCGATCGAAAGGTCGGCGGCGAAAGTGAAGCTATCGGTGTTGCCCGTGCGCCACTCTCCCGACAAAGCGGTTTCGCCTCGAATCCCCTCTGCCGGTGCACCGGAGAGGCGGGATTGCACATCGACGATCTGCGCGGAGCCCGTCGAGGAAAAGATGGGCGAGAGCATCAGAATCAGGAGAATGTGGCGCGCGGACACGGACTAGATTCGTAGCGTCAGATCGAATCGATGAGCAGCATCGAGACCAAGCGCCATGTCGGTGAACGCATAGCCCAATCGCATGTCCAACGCGTCGACACGGATATCGAAGCCCGCGGACCACCCTTCGGCTTCGATGCCGAAGACATGGCCGATTCGGGTTCGAAGGACCCGCGCCGGCTGCACTTCGATGCCTAGATGCAAATCGGTGCCGTAGTCACGCACGACGACCGCATCGGCGAAGAGCGATCCGTCGATCACTTTCGCGAGCGTGCGCGGCGCGTCGATCGAGACCCCCGAGGCGAAAGTCAGAGGCAATGGGTCCTCTCCGGGCCCGAAGGCGCCGCCAGCGTGACGAAGCGCGAAGCCGAGAGCGAGGCCAGCGCGATCTGGGCGCGCCCGCAAGCCGAAGTCCAAAGAAACACCGCTCGCACGATCGGTGTCGATCCGTTGCGTCATGCCCCGCAGGGTTCCGCCTAGGGCGATCCCCACTCTCTCGAAGGAGAACTCGTGCGAGTACGAGAGGGCGACGATCGCATCGGAAGGCTCGAAACGACCCTCCGGCAGCTGAGTCGGGATCTCGCCGCGCCGCTCGAACTCGCCGTAGCCTATCGCGGTGAGTGCCGCGGAGAGGCGGCCCGAGGCCAGGGAGGTGCTGATCGAGATGTGGCTCACGTTGGTTTCGGAGAGCCACGCGACGCGCGAAGCGTGCAGTCGGCGGCCGGTCTCGTCCATGGCCGTCGCTGGGTTTCTCAGGAAATCACCGCCATCTCCACCGGCGGCAATCCCGGCACCCCCGCGGCCGGCCTCGACGGTGCCGATCGGGATTCTGAGCGCGGCCATCGCCGGAGAATCCGCGATCGCGGTCCGATCTACCGGCGCGAGCAGACAGATCACGAGGAGCGTCGCCCTCATCCCGCCCCCCCGATCACGGCCGCCCGGACCACCTGGCGCGCGCTGCTCGTGGCCGATCGAGCCTCGACCAGGAGCAGGTAGACGCCTCGGGCCACGCCGTCCAGATCCCATGCCCAATGGTGATCCCCTGGCGAAAGGACACCCGTCTCCTTCACCGCGTGCCGCGATACCAGCTCGCCGCGCGCATCCAGCACGCGGATGTCCAGGGCCTCGACACCGCCACCCAGCCGATAGTGCAAACGGGCGTGGTCTCGCGCGGGATTCGGGTAGATGAAAGCAAGGCCCAGCAACGCCTCGGGCGGCTGGGCCGGATCGGGGAGGGGCCCCGAATAGCGACCGGTTCTTCCGGCGCCGCCGGCAGCCTGCGCCCAGGAGATCCCCGCGCTTCCGGGAAAGTCCCAGGCCATGAGACGCCCCCCGTCTTCGGCCACGACCAACTCCAGGTCTCCGTCGTCGTCGAGATCGGCGATCGCGGGGGTGTAGGACACGGTGCCGGCCTGCTGCAACGGAAATCCGGAGGGAAGCTCGGAGGCCACGCCGGAGGGCCCCGGAGCAACCCCGCGTATGGTCCCCGTGGGCAGAGCCACTATCGCCTCCGGGGTGCCGTCCCCATCCAGATCGGCGACCAGGGTTACGGCGGTGACGGAAATCACGTTGTCCCCACTCTCCGTGAGACGTGGGTTGTGCCAGTCCAGGACTCCGTCGCCACTTCTGTCCCATCGCCGGAGCTCGGTGGGGTCGCTCGTTGTGGCCAGAATGTCCAGGCGGTCGTCGCCGCCCAGGTTGGCCACGGCCGCCCCGCCCGAGAGGCGCGCTCCGGTTTCGACCGGCCAGCCCGGCAGCTCGAACATCTCGGCATCGAGAAGATGGGCGGTGCCCTCGTCCTCCATGACCAGGAGCTCGTCCACTCCGTCGGTGTCCATGTCGATGGCCAGAACCCGGGACTGTACGGAGCCGGCGATCGCCTTGGGAATGTTCGGCTCGAGGACAGCGCCGCTCCAACGATAGGTGAGCACTCGGTCCGGTAGGGCAAGAGCGATCAAGCCCGCGCCGGTGACGGTGATCGGGGCGTATACGGCCTCGTCCAAGGCGCGGATTGCGAGCGGCGCACCGGAAGGGTCCAAGACCGCGAGCTGGGCGTGAGGAGACCCCGCACTCGGCAAGGGCAAGACCACGATCTCGGCCTGCCCGTCGCCATCAAGGTCCGCGATCGCGGGCCCTTGGCGAAACGCCTCGCCCAGGGCGGCGCCCCAGGACCCAGGCATCGGCTCGACTGCGGGGAGGCGACCGCCGATGCCGTCGGCGAATCTGTAGGCGTGGGCCTCACCCTTTCCGGTGAGCAAGACGAGATCGGGCGCGCCATCGCCGTCGAGATCGCCTGCCGCAATGCCGCCCGGCCCCGCTACGCCTGGCCCGATCTCGAGCGGCTCACTCCCGCCCTCCGCGCCCCAGATCAGATAGGCGACTCCGCTCGCGCCGGCGACCACCACCTCCGACGCCCCATCGCCGTCGAAATCCTCGACCAGGACGTCGCCCGCGATCGGCTCACCGATCTCTATCGGCCAGCCCCGCTGCGCCCGGTCGATGGTGACGAAAACCGAGGCGGTCGCCGAATCGGCATCGATATCGACCACCTCGACCGACCACCCCGTGCGCGCGCCGGAGTTGGCGGAGCTGCTCGGTTGGCTGTCGGGGCCGAAGGTCGCGGCGGCGGCCCAGAAGTCGGCGGAGTCTCCCCAGGAGCCGGGGAGAAGATCGAGGTTCTGGATGCCACCGGCCTCTTCGAGGTCGACACCTTTGCGGTCCGCGTCGGCGTTCACGAGGTTGATGTCGAGAGGGCTCAGCTCGCCCACGATCTGCTCGTCGATATGCCAGATAAGCACTCCGTCGCTCGACCCCTCGCAGGGGGTGCCGGGGCCGGTCGGAAGGTAGTAGTCCAGCTCGGCGCCCTCGTAACTGTCGCCGGATGCAGGGTTGTAGTAGTCGAAATGCCCGTCGCTTTCGGGATCGCTGAAGTCGAAGCAATCGTTGCCGTTCTCGTCACCGAGCCGATACGCGGCCAGGAAAGCCTCGGTCGGGGTCGCCTGAATCCGCAAGACGTCCCCACCGACTTCGATCGCCTTCAATACCACTGTGTCGCCGGACGCCGGCTCGATCGGATCGACCCAACCGAGGCGCAGCTTGCTCCAAGCACTGGGATGGGGAGGCACGTATCCGTTCGCGTTCCAGGCGCCTAGACCCATGATTCCCCACGCACCGATGCCCCAACTGTCTTGCGGCGCGGGGCCGGTGTCGAAGAGGTCGGGCAGACCGAAGAAGTGGCCGGTCTCGAAAGCGAGGACTCCCAGGATCGCCAGGTTGCTCTCGTCGCCGGGCGGGTCGGAGAGATCCTGGATTTCGGATTCCGGGACGATTATGCCCTCGGTGAAGAAGACGCCGTCGTCCGTTGCAATGCCCTCGGGCAGCTCGAGCTCCTCGTCGAGATCACCCGCGGAGATGTATGAGGACCAAATGTCGTCGCGCGAATCTAGCAGAAGATCGGATTCCTGCCCCGCGCCGGCGTGGATCACGATGACCCCCGCGTAAGGCGAGAAATCGAGCGCTGGATCGGCCGCCTCTATCGTGTCGCGGAGCAGCTCCGCCGCCCGGCGGGTCGACTCGTCGTCGGCTCCGTAGCGAGACATCGGCGCCGACATCTGGAGCACGGGGGTGTGGAGATCGACGCTGAACTCCGCGCGACCGCCCGAGACCTGCTGCCAGTAGGCCTCGAGATGGTCGAGTTGGCGGCGAAAAAAGGGGGGATCGTGAGGAAGCGAGTCGGGCCAGGTGGGCGCGGTCTGAAATGTGCCGTCGCCGGTGGTGGAAGGGCTGCTGTCGGGCTCGAACTCTACTAGGAGGGCGATGTAGGGCTCGCCGGGGCCCGCGGCGGTGGATGACGTGTACGCGGCAGGCGGCCCGGCACGCTGCGGAAGAGTGAGCACGGAGGCCGGCGGAGCCGAAGGCCGAACCGGGGGGACGCGCCCGGAGCCGAGCGCAACGGAGCAAGAAGCGACAACGAGCGCCGGGGCGAGCATCAGGAGATCTCGTTCGCCGCGCGATTCGGGTTGTTGAGGCAGTGGCGCTCCATCTTCTTGTAAATGTTGGAGCGTTGAACCTCGATCGCCTTGGCGGTTCGGGCGATGTTCCAGCCGTGCTCGGCCAGCTTCGCTTCGAGATAGGCGCGTTCGGCGAGGTCTTTGAAATCGGCGAGGGTCGGAGTTGCGGCGATCAGATCTCTGAGACCGCCGGCCAGGGATCGGTTCGCCTGCGTGGGAAGATCGACCGCGCCTATCTCGTCCCCAGGGCTGAGAATGGCGACGCGCTCTACGAGATTGTGGAGCTCGCGCACGTTCCCCTGCCACGAGCGGCTCCGCAGAGCGGCCAGGGCGTCCTTGGTGAAGACCTTCGAGGCCAGGCCGTTCTTCCGGCAGGTTTCGGTGAGCATGTTGAGCGCGATCTGGTCGATGTCATCGCCCCGCTCGCGGAGTGGAGGCAGGTCGATCGGAACGACGTTGAGGCGGTAGAAGAGATCTTCGCGAAAACGGCCTTCGGAGATCTCCTCCCCGAGCTTCTTGTTGGTGGCGGCGACGACGCGCACGTCGACCCGAATCGTCTTGTTCCCCCCGACTCGCTCGATCTCGTCCTCTTGCAGAACTCTCAAGACCTTCGCCTGCGCAGCCAGGGGCATGTCGCCAATCTCGTCGAGGAAGAGGGTGCCGCCGTCGGCCGCTTCGAACTTGCCGATCTTCTTGGCGTGGGCGCCGGTGAAACTGCCCTTCTCGTGACCGAAAAGCTCCGATTCGATCAGCTCGTCGGGAATCGCGGCGCAGTTCACCTTGATCATAGGTGCGGCCGCCCGCGGAGAGCTTCTGTGGATTGCGCGGGCCACCAGCTCCTTCCCCGTGCCGCTCTCCCCGCAGATCAGAACGCGCGCCTGTGTCTTCGCCACGCGCTCGATCGTGTTCTTGACCGCCTGCATCGCCGGAGAGTCGCCTATCAGATCACCATCGATCGAAAACTGCTCTCGGAGCGTTGTGTTTTCACGTTCCAATGAAGCCTGGCGAAGCGCGTTGCGGATCCGGTTGCGGATCACTTCGGCTTCGCCCGGCTTCTCTATGAAGTCGAAAATCCCCCAACGCCCAGCCTCCGCTGCCGTCTGAAAGTCCCCGTGGCCGGTGAACATGATCACCGGAGTGGACGAGCCGCGGTCTTCGCGAATCATACGAAGCACTTCGAGGCCATCCAGCCCTGGCATCTTGACGTCGAGCAGGACGACATCTGGTTTCTCGATATCGAAGGCTTGGAGCCCTCGAATCCCATCCTCGGCCTCGACGATTCGGTGGGCGTCGTAGCCAAGGATGGTGGAGACGGCCTGGCGGATCGCCGCATCGTCATCGATTATCAGGACGGTGGACATGGACGTGGCGCCTTTCGCGGCATTGAATTGTGAGTCGCACAAGATCCTCTGCTTGACCGGGCTTGCGGCGCTTGATAGATATGAAGGGTTGTCTCTTCAAGCGCGATCGTCCGGCATCCAGTCGCCGGAGTGCGTTGGCCCGGAATGTAGCGCAATCGCGGCACCTCGGATCACGTGAGGGTTTTCGGTGAAGGTCGTTGACTTCCTTGCTGAAGAGTCCATCAACTTGGATCTTCAGGCTACGACAAAAGACGAGGTTCTCGGCGAATTGGTCGAGCGGCTCGAGCTCGACGAGAAAAACGTCGCGGTGGTCCTGCGCATGCTCAAGAAGCGGGAGCATATGGGATCGACCGGCATGGGGCGGGGTATCGCCATTCCACACGGGCGATCGCTTGTCATCAGCCGGCTCCGGGTGGCGGTGGGGCGATCGACCGCGGGAATCGACTTTAACGCGATGGACGGCAAGCCGGTCCACCTCTTCTTCCTGATCGTCGCTCCCCCGCAAGAGATCTCGAACATCTACCTTCCCACTCTGGGAAGAATCGCCCAGTTCCTCAAGGACCCCGACAACCGAGAGGCTCTCCTGACCGCGGACTCAGCGTCCGCGTTTCGGGAGCTTATGGCTCGAATCGAGGGGTAGGAACACTCTCCCGCAAGAAGGGGATCATGCACAAGCGCCTGGAGCTTCTGATCACGCTTCACGACCTCGACCTCATGATCGCCGAGATCGAGGAGGCGGGTGAGCAAGAGGCCGAGCTTGGTTTCATCGCTCCCGACATGGCCGAGCTCTGGGCCAATCGAGTGGAAGTGTCGGCAGAGATCGATCGGGCGACACTGCGCCATTACGAGAAGCTCATGGAGCGTTATGGGCGGCCCGTCGTTCCGGTGACGCGCGGCATCTGCCACGGCTGCTTCACGGCGCTGCCCACCGGCCCGGCCGCGGCCCACACCAGGAACGAGAGTCTGATCAACTGCGAGAACTGCGGGCGCTATCTCTACTGGCTCAGCTGAGTTCTTCGCCTTCTCTCACGGTTCTTGCGCGGCAGCGTAATGGTGTTGTCATGTTGGCTCGAGGTCGCTACCGTCCCACGCTCTCGGCCAACCACACCCGCAAGTGGACGTTCACCTGGATGGCGCACTCCAGAAACCAACACAGAACTAGGAACATGGGAACACACTTCCATCGAATCCCGGCCGGACTCGCATCCGCGACTGCGGTCTTGTTCGCGATCGAAAGCGCCACGGCTCAGAATGTGGTCGATGACGCATTGGTCGCCAAAGCGAAGGCGTCAGAGGAGCTCGAGGATGGCTGGAGC
>CAZFNT010000144.1:1806-8778 GCA_964520315.1 uncultured Gemmatimonadota bacterium | reverse complement strand
GTGGACCCGTAGCGCCCTCGTGGCGCAGAAGCCAGAGCTTGCGATCGAGCCCGCCGCCGAAACCGGTCAATCCGCCCTTCGCGCCGACGACGCGGTGGCAGGGGACGAATAGAGAGCACGGATTCGCCCCAACGGCACCGCCGGTCGCCCTGGCCGCCGCCTTTCGGCCCGCGTGTTCCACCACCTGGCCATAGGTCCACGTCTCACCGCAGGGGATCTCGCGCAGCACGGCCCAGATCCGCCGCTGAAACGCCGTTCCGGCCGGTTCGACTTCGAAGTGCTCCAGAGCGCGGGGCGTGCCTTCGAAGTACGACATGACCGCAGCGGGCACTGCGTGGTCGTCGCTGCCCGGGATCGGTGCTGTGCCGTGGTGACGGGTGACATACTGCTCGAGTCGCAACGCCGGATCACCGGGGAGATCTCGAGCCCCCCATCTTCTGCGTTCTTCCGTTCCCGCCATTTCGAGCGCAAGTACCACCTGGCAGCGCCACGCGATCGCGATCTTGCCGATTGGAGATTCGAGAGAGGTCCATTCGATCGGGAGCATGCGGCAACTCCGATTGTGCTTTGAAGGCATGATAGAGTACTCGCATGGAACGAGCGAGAACGGTCGCCGATACTCGCAAGTTGATCGCCGAGCTGGTGGGCTTCGAGGTCTCGACCGCGGTTCCGGATGTGCAAGTCACGGCAGAGACCGAGGAAGAGGGCTTCGTTCGTCTGTGTCTGGAGTATCGCTCCGCCGATGGCGATCGCACGGCGGCATTCATGCTCGTTCCGAACGAGCCCGGCCCCCATCCGGGCGTGCTGGCCCTGCATCAGCACAACAGTCAATGGGAGATCGGCAAGAGCGAGATCCTCGGCCTCAGGGGAGATCGATGGCAGGCATTCGGCCCGGCTCTCGCTCGACGGGGCATCTGCGTGCTCGCTCCGGACGCGGTCGGTTTCGAGTCGCGGCAGGGTCGTCCCGGCGCCGGCAAGGAACTCGCTCCGCCGCAATCTCGTCCCGGCGGCACGCCGGCAGGCTGGCTCCAGTTCTACAATCAGATGTGCTATCGCCTTGTTCGCGGGGATCTTCTGATGCGAAAGGTGCTGATCGACGCCTCTCTCGCGCTGAGCGTTTTGGCGAACCACGACACTGTCGATCAGAAGAGAATCGGAGTGATCGGGCACTCCTTTGGAGGCAACACGGTTCTATTCCTATCGGCACTCGATACTCGCATCGCCTTCTCTTGCGCAAGTGGAGCTGCCTGCACCTACCGACACAAGATGCGCGCGGGCACCAGCCTCGACATGGCACTGGTCATTCCGGGTTGTGCGGAGCTCTTCGACATCGACGATCTAGTAAAATGTGTTGCTCCGCGCCGGATCATGTTGGTGTCGTCGGAAGACGACCCGATGTCGGGCGATGTGCACGATATCGTTCGATCGGCACGCGTCACTTTCGGGGAGCAGCGGTGCCCCCATCATCTCAGGCACTTCCACGCCAAGGGACCACACGCCCTGGATCAGGCTCGCTTCACCGAAATCGTCGAGTGGTTGGGCGCTACTTGAGCACCACGAACTTCCCTACATCGGTCGCCGATCCGTCGTCGTAGGTTGCGGCATAGAGATAGATGCCCGAGACGATGGCCTGGCCGTTGCTGGAGATGAGATTCCAGGACACCCGACTGTCGTTTATCGGGTGTTGAATCGTCTGAACCAGATCGCCGGCCAGTGTGAAGATCCGGATCGTGCCCGCGCCGTTGAGATTGGTGAAATCGATCCTTCGATCGAATTCGGTCCACCTCGTTGGAGGTAGCTCCCATTCGAGCGCCGAGTAGTCGGCGGTGATCTTGTACGGGTTCGGAACGACGAGAACCGGCAGTTCTCCGCCAACCGGAGTCGAAGGGGCGATCTGGACCGCATTGGCGAAGACGCTGGATTCCAATGATG
This sequence comes from uncultured Gemmatimonadota bacterium, assembly GCA_964520315.1. Lineage (GTDB taxonomy): Bacteria. The sequence continues at coordinate 6,846 of CAZFNT010000144.1, read as the reverse complement.
CTAGCCGGGCGGGTGGATAGCCGTTGTCGTAGGCGGTGACCGCGACGAAGAGCGGCCAGTTCGAGATCAAGGGTTCCAGTGTCCATGAGTACGCGTACTCGCTGGAGTCGGCGCTCGTGTTTTCGATCATGGCGAAGCCTGTGTTCAGGCCGATCGTGTCGGCCAACATGACCACTTCGCCGAACGGGTCTTCGACCGGCTGCCCGGCTTCGTCTCTCTCAGGTGTCTGGGCGATGTCGAGGTCTTTCAGAATCGTGAAATCGGAGCTAACTCCGGTTCGGCTCATGTAGATTCGATATCCTTGAAAGTCGCGTTGCCGCCGTGGGTCCGGAATGAAGCTGTCGACGAACTCCTCCGACGATCGATCCCATTTGATCGTGATGGAAGTAGCGTCTTTCTCTATGGCGAGGGCGGGCGCGGGCGGTGGCGGCGGTCCGGAGAAATCGGGCAGACCGTCGCCCTCGTCCATGAAGCCGTTCTCTAGCCCGAAGCGAGACTCCGAGAGCAGATGGAGTCGCGGGAACTCCGCATTTATCGCCGCGGCCGTCAAGCTCCAGTCGATCTCACCGGCTACTGAACGCAAGTAGTCCATTGCGGTCTCGGTCGGGTCGACGGGGTTCGGATCGATTCGGCTGATCACCCAAGGCATGGCTGTGTCTTCGGTCTTTATGTCGCTGCCCACCACCAGTGTGTCGAGGCGACCGTTCGATTCGCCGTAGTCGCCAGTGCCGGGCACGCCGTCGATCCCAGCATCTTCGCCGAAAAAGAAGTCGCCGGTATCGAGCACGCCGTTGCCTTCATCCCGGTCCCCCGTCCCTTCGTAACCGTCGACACCGAAGTCGTACTCCGGTGTATCGATGCTCGGATTGTCGAAGACGAACTGAACCCAGCGCGCGTTGATATCGAGATCTGTGTAATCGAAGCGGCTGGGATCGCCGTCTCGGAAGAACTGCTCAGCGCAGAAGTAGCCCAGCGTGATCGGTAGCTTCTCACCCGGAGCCACCGTGAATGGACCGAACGAGAGCAGGAAACGGGTGTCGTCGGCGCCGATGTTCGCTCCGTCTTTGACCGCGTCGAGCTGATTGGGGTCGCGGCGGATCCCGGTCACCGGATCGGCTAGAGAGTCGGGCAGGGTCTCGTTTTGCCAGCCCTTGAGGATCAGGTACTTGTTCACGTCGCTGTCGGGCGTTCCCCGGTCCTTGTTCGGGAAGCGGCGTCCCGGTCCCCAGTCCACGTCCACATCGTCGTCCGAAAACCACCAGTTGTAGGTCGTCTTGAGCTGCTTGGCCGGTGTTCGCACCACCCGCAACGCCATCACTCCGGGGACGAGCATTCCGTCGCCCGTGGTCTCGTTTCGATACTCCGGCCCGTCGTAGTCCGCCAGCCAGGCTGTGTTGATCACCTTGCCCGACGCGTCGCGATGCCTGAAACCGGTGATGTCGTCTTGAGCGTTCCCGAAGCCATCGGATTGGCTGCGGGGTGTCGGTCCGACGTCTCCGTCCAGATAAACACCCATGTACACATCGCGCAGGGTCTTGAGCCCGATATTTTCGATCACGTAATCGAATATCACCATGTCTTCCGCGTACGAGAAGCTCCACGCCTGCGAGGTCTCGACCACGCGGATGTTCAGCGGATTCCTGTGGTTGATCGAGACGGCCGAGAAGTCGGAGGTCAACAACGTGTCGGTGTAGGCTGCGATGAAATCTTCTTCGCTGATGGCGTCTTCCGAGAAGTGGATCGAGCTCCGGCGTGTAGACCGAACCTGGATCGAGTCCTTGGATGCCCCGCCGGAGAAGAACTCCTTCGAGGCATCGGGGAAGGCCCACCCGTCGGTGCCGACGGATACCAAAGTGTCGTCTCCCGCGATCGCGCCGATCCACACTCCCCCCTGGAAGAGGTAGTCGTGACCGCTACGCGCCGGGAACTGACAACTGATGTGACCTTCGAGCCCGTCGGTCTCTTCGTAGTGGTCGATGAAAGTCTCGCCGGGATCGCCGAAGAAGCCGAAGTTCGACGTAGTCAACCAGATGTTGCTCACATGGTGGACCTTCTGGATCGTCTTCGAGACCGCCTGGGCTCCCCCGGCGCTGAGCAGAGGTAGAGGGGGCGGACCGAGCTCGTCGCTCGGGGAGATCGAGAGGGCGGCCGTTGTCGTGGCGAAGAGCGCGCCGAGGACGGAAAAGAGGGGGCGGTCGTGCATGCGGAGGCTCCGGCGAAATTGGACGCCGGAGAATAGCAGACCCTAGGGAAGCAGGTTGAAGCTGCGGATGATCGGTCGCGTCGATCGTGACCGGAAGGGCTCGGGAAGCTCCGCTATCGCCGCGACGGCGTCATCTTCGCTCGCGAACGATCCGTAGGCGAGCAGGAAGCACTTGCGGCCGTCGATATAGATCGGTTTCAAGATGGCGGCCGGATCGCCATCGAATCGCGCCAGGTTGTCTCTTGCCGCCCACTCTTCGCAGTTCGTCTCGAGCATCAGGGTCGAGTTCGACTTCGGCTCCGATTCGAGCATCGCATCCCAGGCGTCCGCCGCGCCGTGAATGTCCGCCCGTTCCAGAAACTCCAAGGCCACTTCGTATGCCACCCAGTTGCTGAAGGGACTGTCGACGGTTGGCCCCAGCTCTTCCGTGGCGGCGGCGACTTCGTTCGGGGGCACCTCTTCGACTACCTCCGCCAGCGTGGTCGCCTCGATCTCCGGTGGCGCAGATTCGATGGCGTTCGGCGGTGTCGTGCCTTCGGGCTGGAGCACTGTTGGAGTGCTTGGGTCGCCGGCTCTTCCCAGTTGCGCTTCGAATTCAGCCAAGACCGATGCCGGCACATCGAGCTCGATCGCTCCAGGGGGAAGCTCGGGCGGCGCGTCGCTCTTGCGCAGAGATCGATAGGCGAACGATGCAACGATCGCGGCGCACATCGCTGCCACCAGCGGAAACATCCACTTGCGCCGCGGGTCGACCGGTTCCGAGATCGGCTCGAAGGGGGCGGTTTCCGCATTGGCGTTCGGCTCTCTGGGATCGATCGCTCCCGCTTCCTCTCCGGCCACCTCATCCAGCAGGTAGCTCTCCGTCGCCTCGATCGGGGGGACGCCATCCTCCCGCTCGATACCCGGTGGATCGCCGACCGACCAATCTTCGATCAGCGACTCCGTGGTCGCCACCCACTCGGTTCGGCCCGCTTCGGCTGATATGCCGGGCTCCTCGATCGGTGGCCACTCCGGTACGTCGAGAACCGGCTCCGCCTCCGGCAAGGGCGGGGCCGTGCTGAGCTCCTCTACGAAGCGTAGCGGATCGGTGCCGATCAACCGCGTGGACTCGATCAAGAAGGCGCGGCCCTCGACCTCTACACGAGCGGCGGCTGTAGTGCCCTGAAGGTGCGCCGCCGCGGCGACACAGGGCCTGCAAGGGGCGCTCAGCCCGAGAAACTCATAACAAGGAATGCCGCTAGTGTCGCGATCGTTGCCCACCAGGGCGACCGCGTTCTCGTTCGCGGCCGTTAGCTGATATGGCACCGTCACGATGATCGAAGGCGCGGCGTCGACCATTGGGATCGCCCCGGCGGACCCCTCCTGGTCATCGATCTCGATTCTCGGCTCGCTCGCCGCTTCCACTGCGTCGACAGAATCGGGACCGATTCCGTTCATGCGCGAGTCGGTGGCCTCTTGCTCGGCCCTCACTTCGATCTCGTCGGTCGGTTCCCTTGGCGCATCCGGTGCGAGATTGAAGGGGTCCTCGTGCATCGGATTCTCGCCGGGAACCCAACGCTTGGCCGCCTCGATCCGCTCGGCCAGGACTGCTTCGGCGGAGTCATCGTCGACGTCGAAGAACGCTTCGGCGGCATCGGCGCTTTGATCGCCCATCGTGTCTTTCAGCCAGAGATCGAGGTAGCGGGCGAGCAGCGCTCGTTGTGATTCGGGCAGCGGAGCTCGTTCCCTCGTATTCTCGCGCGGCACCGCGACGCAAACCGCACCGATCGGATCCCCCAAAGACGACACGATCGGATAGATGAAGATATGGCCGCCGGCGATCTCTTCCACTTGACTCAGCCCTCGCAACAGGCTGACGCGAGCGCGAGACAAGATGCTGGACTCGCTTACGCCGGCGAGCAGGCCCTTCTCTTCGGCCGGATGGTGGACGACACGGCCGTCGCCGATCAGCACGAGCAAGGGAGAGCCGAACTCGGCCCCGAGCTCGGGGAATCGATCGACCAGGCGTTTCTCGACGCCCGCGCTCATTTGGCTACTCCTGGGGTATCGGAACTAGATAGCGATTCGCGGCCATTATCACCGCTGGCGGACGGAAATCCCCATCCGGCAGCAATTGCCGATCTCATGAGGGCTTTCGTCGAACGGATTGAATGCTTGAACTTCACCGGTCGATCGGTCCAAACTCCGCTCTGTCCGCGAGGCGGAGAGACAATGATCGCACGGACCTCTTCGGAATCAAGAGATCCGGCATCGGGTCGATTGACAAGAGACTCGGTCGCTGTCCTTCCTCCCGGCGTGTGCCAGTCATTCTCCGGGGGCTTTGCGCGACGCGACCACATCGGTTTCCTGACGGGAGACCCATCTTTTGACGCGACGGCCATCACTTCAGGAGCCTCTGCCGGACATCGAGTCCGCCCAGGCACTGATCGACGCGATAGACATTCCTGCCGTGGTGACCAACCGCGCGGGAAAGACACTCCACGCCAACGACGCCGCCGAGCAGATTCTGACGGAGCTTCCGCGGAGCGACTCGCTCTTCGATTCTCTTTGTGTGGGCAATGGGAGCCAGTTGCTCGCTCCCCCGACCTCCGGCACCCTGATCCTCGAAACGCGCCGGATCGATTGGACGGCTCGTTCGATCGCGGGCCCCGCGGACGGCCGCGTCGTTTTCACACTTCACGATCGCAGCGAGAACGACTCTCTGGCGCGCCAGGTGGCCCATCTCGATCGTCTCGCTTCGGTCGGAGAGGTGATGGCCAGCATCGCCCATGAGCTGAACAACCCCCTGATGGGCCTGATCAACTCTGTGGCTTTGAGTTGCAACTCGTTAGCGATTG
>CAZFNT010000144.1:0-1796 GCA_964520315.1 uncultured Gemmatimonadota bacterium | reverse complement strand
CGATCATCATGGCCATGGAGGTGCTCCCAAAGAAGGGGCGGATCGCGAGGCGGGAGCTGCTGCAGCAGGTGCGCAAGGATACTGCCCGTGCGCTCGACCTGGCGCGCAAAGTGCTGGCCTTCGGGCGGAACGGGTCCGGTGGATCGGAGCTGATTCGACCGAACGATTTGCTGAAATCGGCGCTCGATCTCGTTGGAGCCGACCTTCGAAAGAGCGATATCGAGGTTCACTTCCGGCAGGGGCGCAAGTTGCCGCTGATCAAAGGAGACGCGGTCGAGTTGCGGCAGGTGCTCGTGAATCTGCTGATCAACGCGCGTCAGGCGCTGAAGGGCTCCGGCGAGCGCCGGGAGGTCGAGGTGAGATCTCGGCGCAGAAGCCGGCGTGTCGAGATCGAGGTGAGCGACTCAGGCGTCGGCATCGAACCGGCGGTGCAGCGCCGAATCTTCGAGCCCTTCTACACGACCAAGCCGAAGGGCGAGGGGACGGGGCTGGGGCTGTGTATTTCTCGCGGAATAGTCGAGGCGCACGGGGGCGAACTCTCCGTCCGCAGCGAGCCCGGCGATGGCACGACTTTCACGATCTCCTTGCCCGCGGCGAAGGCGAACCGCTCCGATATCGTGCCCGCGCCTGAGGCCCTCGACGAGGTCGAGTGCGGCGCCGCCAAGCGCGTACTCGTCGTCGACGATGAAGAAGTACTCACAGCCTTGCTCCGCGAGATCCTGGAAGAGGCCGGCTACGAGGTCGATACGGCGTGCTCGGTCGAGTCGGCGCTCGATTGCATCGATGGCCAGGTGTTCGACATCATCATGTCCGACGTCAGGATGCCGGGCCTGGGCGGCCGAGACCTCTATCGAAAGCTGGAGCGGGACGAGCCTTCGCTGGCCCGCCGCGTGGTGTTCATGACCGGCGACGTGGTCAGCCCAGAGACGATGCGCTTCTTCGAGAAGACCAGGGCGCCACACTTGTCGAAGCCCTTCCGGCTCCGGGAGCTCAACGAGGCGTTGCGCTCCCTGAATCAGAGTTGAGCGGGCTCGACTCCTCTTCCGATGGCACCAGCCCTTCGACGGGCGCCGCTTCCGAGGCGATCACGACCCGGTTTCTTCCCGAGTTCTTCGCTTCGTAGAGCGCCTCGTCGGCCAGCGCGATCAAATCCGCCTTGCTCTGGGCTCGTTCTCCGAACTGGGCCACACCTACGCTCACCGTCACATTGAACGACTCTCCCGCGAAGCTCATCGTTTCCGACTCGATCCTCGCGCGAAGACGTTCCGCCACTCGGCGGGCTCCGTGGGAGTCGGCGTCGGGCAAGATGACGCAGAACTCCTCGCCACCGAAGCGAGCGACCACATCGCACCGGCGCACCGAAGAGACGACTGCCGTAGCGACCGAGCGGAGCACCTCGTCGCCGCACAGATGTCCGCGCGTGTCGTTTACGCGCTTGAAATGATCGATGTCGACCATGGCCACCGAGAGCGGAGCGCGAACCCGCTCCAAGCGTGCCATCTCTTCCTCCATGCGAGCGTCGAGGTAACCGCGGTTGAAGAGGCCCGTGAGTGCGTCGCGAATCGATATCTCTTTCAGCGATTGATTGCTGACACGCAGCTGATCCTGCTGCCCCTTGAGCCGAAGCTGAGCTCGCACGCGCGCCAAGAGCTCCTTTGGGCTGAAGGGTTTGGATATGTAGTCGTCGGCGCCCGCGTCGAGCCCTTCGACCCGGTCGCCCTCTTTGGTGCGGGCGCTGACCAGGATGATCGCCGCGTTCGAGAGAGACTCCTCGCCCTTCAAGCGCCGGCAGACCT
>CAZFNT010000143.1:0-8804 GCA_964520315.1 uncultured Gemmatimonadota bacterium | reverse complement strand
TCGCTGCCGATGACATCGAGCGCAGCCTCGTGCCCCTCCGCGCGCAACTTCGCCGCCGTCGACGCGTCGGCGAGCCGCGCCTGCGGCGGCGTCTTTCGACCTCCGCGCTCCCTGACCTGAGCCACACACCCACTGGTCTAGGTCGGCGAGCTTGCACCACATTGCTCGCAGTGACGCAGTTACGCCCTGCCAGGGAGCCCTGCAATGTACCGAAGAAAGCTGGTCTGCGTGCCGCGCGGCGCGCTACGGCGCGTGATGTCCGCGATCGCGCGGCAGCGGCGACATCCGATCGTTGAGATCTCGAGCGACAAAACCCTCGCGCTGACGCGCCGGCGGGCAAGGGCGATCGATGCGGCCCGCGCACCGGCTCGCGAAGCAAGGAGCGAGGGCGCTCGGCGCCTGCTGCTTCGCGATGTGGGTCTCGCCTTCATCCCATTCGTTGCGTTCGCGCTCTCCGCCTGTGAAATGACGAGCGATCCACCGCCGGCGGCGGTGCGGCCCGCATCCACAGCACCGGTAACCGCCACCGAGGAGGCAGCCCACGCGCGCGCAAATACGCAGGCGGGCTCACACGAAGACTGGTGCGGCGAGCACCAAGTGCCGGAGTCGATCTGCACGCGCTGCAACCCGTCGCTCATCGCCGCCTTCCGGGCAACGGGGGATTGGTGCGAAGGGCACGGACTCCCAGAGTCGCAGTGTCTCGCCTGCAATCCCGATGCTGCCGTCCCGAAAGCTCGCTCGACCGCCACTCCCGTCACCGATTGGTGCGCAGGCCACGGGCTTCCCGAGTCGAAGTGCACTCAGTGCAATCCCGAGCTCATCCCCCGGTTTCAGGCCGTGAACGACTGGTGCGAGGGGCACGGCTTCCCGGAGTCGGCTTGCCCGATCTGCAATCCGAAGCAGCCCCCCGGAGGTGTGGGCCACCCCGCCGCCGACTGGTGCGTGGAGCATGCGTTGCCTGAGTCGCAGTGCACCAAGTGCAGCCCGTCGCTCGTCGCCGAGTTTCGTGCGGCATCCGACTTTTGTGAAGCGCACGGCTTCCCGGAGTCGGTCTGCCCCGTATGCGATCCGCGGGAGCCTCCGGCAGGCGCGGAGCAGGCGGCCATCGAAGCTCGCGTGGTGCGCTTTCGCTCGCCGGACATCGAACGTTCCGCGGGCATGCAGACCGTCACCGCCGAACGCGGACGAGCATCCGCCGCGATCGAGTGCACCGCGCGCATCGCGTTCGACGCTGACAACGTGGCCGACATCCGCGCCATCGTCCCTGGCATCGTGCGGCGGATTCGTGCCGGGCTCGGCGCCTGGGTCGAGCGCGATGCTCCGCTCTTCGAACTGGAAAGCACGCACATCGGAGAGATTCAGGGCGCATTGCAGACGGCGCGTGAGCGTGTCCGCACGGCCCAGTCCAACCTTTCCAGGCAGCGCGAGCTCAGAGCGAGTGACATCGCTTCAGCCAGGCAGGTCGAGGTCGCGGAGCGAGAGCTGGCCAGCGCACAAGCGGAGGCGCACACGGCCGAGGCAACTCTGCGCATGGCCGGTGCCGTGCCTTCGACGCCATCGGGGCGCTATACGCTCTCCGCTCCCATCGCCGGCACCGTCGTGCGCAGGCCCGCGGTCGTCGGTCTGCTTGCCACGGAGAGCGTGTCGCTCGCCACCATCGCCGACGCCTCGGTCATGTGGGCGCTCTGCGACATCCCGGAGGTGTACGCCTCCAGAGTTGCGCTGGGACAGAGCGTCGTCCTCACGGTGGGAAGCAGTGACGATGCCCCCATAGAAGGGGAGATCACCTGGATTGCCGCCGAGGTGAACCCGCGAACGCGAACGGTGACGGCGCGTGCCGAGGTGCCCAATCCCCAAGGGCGCCTGCGCGCCAACCAGTTCGCGCGCGCACGCGTCGAAACCGGCGCGCCCCGGACCGCCGTGTCTGTCCCCAGGTCGGCCGTGCAGCGTGTCGGAGATCGCGAGGTGGTCTTCGTGCGCAGCGCAGAGGGTACCTATGAGCCGCGCGTCGTGCAGCGTTACGGCGACGGCGAGCGCGTTCAGATCGAGGGCCGTGTGCAGGCAGGCGATGCGGTGGTGACGACCGGCGCCATCCTCCTGCGAACGGAGATCATGCCGGGCAGCATCGGCGCGGGATGCTGCGAAGTCGAGCCTCCGAGGGGCAGTTGATGCTGACACGCCTCATCGACCTCTGCCTTCGCTATCGACCCATCGTCCTCTTGGCGACGATGGTGCTTGCGCTCGTGGGCCTCTCGAGCCTGTCGCGCCTGCCCTTCGACGCCTTCCCCGACACCACGCCGGTGCAGGTGCAAGTCAACACCACGTCGCCGGCTCTTTCCCCGCTCGAAGTGGAGCGGCAGATCACCTTCCCGGTCGAGCAGGCGATCTCCGGTTTGCCGGGCCTCACAGAGGTGCGCTCGATCTCGAAGTTCGGTTTCTCGCAAGTGACGGCGATCTTCGATGACGACACCGACATTTATCTGGCGCGCCAGGTGGTGAGTGAACGCCTCGGTGCCGCGGAGCTTCCCGAAGGCGTCGAAGGCCCGTCGCTCGGCCCGGTCTCCACCGGCCTCGGCGAGGTATTCCAATACGTGCTGCACAGCGAGACGCTCTCGACTCGAGAGCTTCGTACCCTGCACCACTGGGTCATCCGGCCGCAAATGGTGCAGGTCCCGGGGGTCGCCGAGATCAACACGTGGGGCGGCCACGAGAAGCAGTACCACGTCAATGTCGACCCGCAGCGCCTCATCAGACACGAGCTGACCTTGGATGACGTCGCGCGGGTCGTGCGCCTCGGCAACCGCAATGCCGGGGGCGGTGTCTTGGATCAGTCCGGTGAATCGCAGCTCATCCAGGGCCAGGGACTCGTCACGGGCATCGCCGACCTCGAAGCGATGGTGCTGGCCACGGTCGATGGCACGCCCATCTACTTGGACGACGTGGCCGAGGTCCGTGAAGGTCATGAGATCCGGCGCGGTGCCGTGACCTATCAGGGACGAGGCGAGGCCGTGCTCGGACTCGGCTTCATGCTCATGGGCGAGAACAGCCGCGAGCTGACGAAGAAGCTCGAGGCGCGCCTACGAGAGGTGCGGCGCAGCCTTCCGAACGCGGCCGAGCTGACCGAGGTCTACAGCCGGACCGATCTTGTCGGCAAAGTGCTCGGGACCGTTCGCACCAACCTACTCGAAGGCGCGCTCCTGGTCGTCGCGGTGTTGTTCGTGTTCCTCGGCAACTTCCGCGCGGGGCTCATCGTCGCGCTGGCGATTCCGCTCTCGATGCTCTTCGCCTTCAACGGCATGCTCCGCGCCGGCATCGCGGGCAGCCTGATGAGCCTCGGCGCCATCGACTTCGGCCTGGTCGTCGACAGCTCCGTGATCATGGTGGAGAACGCGACACGGCGGCTGCGCGAAGAAACCTCGGGCCGCAGCGTGCGCGAAATCGTTCGCGATGCCGCCGTCGAGGTGCGCAAGCCCACCCTCTTCGGCGAGCTCATCATCGCCATCGTTTATCTGCCGATCCTGGCGCTCGAAGGTGTGGAGGGAAAGCTCTTCCGACCGATGGCCCTCACGGTCATCTTCGCCCTCGCGGGTTCGATGGTTCTCTCCATGACCCTCATGCCGGTGCTCGCGAGCTACGTGCTCGAAAAAGGGAAAGGGCACGCCGACAACCGCCTCGTCCGCCGGCTCCGGAGCGCGTATCGCCCCCTGCTTGGCTGGGCCCTTGGCCATTGCAAGGCCGTCCTTGCGATCGCGGCGCTCGTGATGCTCGCTGCGGCGTCTCTCGCGACACGACTCGGATCCGAGTTCGTTCCACGGCTCCGCGAGCAGGCGATCGTGATCAACACGGTGCGCATCGCCGGCGTGTCGCTCGACGAATCCGTACGGTACGGCACGCGGATCGAGCGGCTCTTGCTCGAGCGTTATCCCAGTGAGATCGAGCATATTTGGACGCGCACGGGCACGGCGGAAGTCGCGACCGACCCGATGGGCCTCGAGGTCTCGGATGTCTTCATGACGCTCAGGCCGCGTGAGGCGTGGCAAGCAGCCCGCACACAGGATGAGCTTGTCGAGTCCATGAGCGCGACGCTCGAGGGCCTGCCCGGCATGCGCAGCATCTTCACGCAGCCGATCGAGATGCGGGTGAACGAGATGATCGCCGGAATCCGCTCCGACGTGGGCATCAAGCTCTTCGGGGACGATTTCGACGAGCTGCGCCAGAAGGCGGACGAGATCCGCCGGGTCATCGAAAGGATCCCCGGGGCGGCGGATGTCACGGTCGAGCAGCTCACCGGCCAGGCCATGCTGGCCATCGACGTGGATCGCCGAGCTGCCGGCCGCTACGGCATCCCGGTGGGTGAAATACTGGAAGTGGTCGAGTCTTTGGGGACCCGCAAGGTCGGTCAGGTGATCGACGGGCAGCGTCGCTTCGACCTGGTGCTGCGACTCGGTGACAGCGCTCGCGCCTCCGCGGAGCGCATCGGTCAGGTGCTGATTCGCACGGAGACAGGCGCGCAGGTTCCACTGTCGTCGGTCGCCAACATCGAGATCGCCGAGGGCCCTTCGACGATTCAGCGCGAGTGGGCCAAGCGGCGGGTCGTCATCCAGGCGAACGTGCGGGGTCGTGACGTCGGCTCGTTCGCAGGGGAGGTTCGGCGCGTTCTGCATGAGCTCGAACTCCCGGACGGGTACTACACGACCCTCGGAGGACAGTTCGAGAACTTGGAAAGTGCCCAAAAGCGCCTCTTCTTCGTGGTCCCGATTGCCCTGCTCTTGGTCTTCTCACTGCTCTATCTCACCTACGGACGAGCCGCCGACGCGTTGCGCGTGTTCACGGGCGTTCCTTTTGGTGCCGTTGGAGGGATTGTGGCTCTCTGGGTTCGGGACATGCCCTTCTCCATCTCGGCCGGCGTCGGGTTCATCGCGCTCTCCGGAGTGGCTGTGCTGGGAGACATGGTGCTCGTCTCCTACGTCATGCAGCTACTCGAGCGCGGTCGCGCGCCGCTCGAAGCGATTCGAGAAGCCGCGGAGACACGTCTTCGGCCCGTGCTCATGACCGCGATGGTCGCAGCCTTCGGCTTCATCCCGATGGCGGTCAACACCGGCGTCGGCGCGGAGGTTCAGAGGCCGCTGGCCACCGTCCTGGTCGGAGGGATGATCACGTCGACCATCGCGACCCTCCTCGTGCTCCCGGTGTTGTATGCCGTCTTCGGCGCTCGTCTGCCCAATGGAGTCCGGGAGTGAGCGGGTCCCGGCGTGGGCCGAAAGCCGGCTCGCCGTCCTCGGCGAGCGTGTAGACACCGTCCAGCACGATGGCGTGCAGTGCACGTTCGGCCGGAGGTCGCCCCCGCCTTGCGCCAACGACCTCTCTACCCTCCATATCGAAGGAGCCTTCGAGTAGTGTTCGGAAGCGAGCTCCGAGTGCGTCCCCGGCGGAGCCCCACGCCGAAGTGACGCCAATTCGATTGCGGCTCGCAATGTAGCTTGTTGGCCTGGCATACTCCCATCCACCGAACCCACCCGCTCCCGAGAGCCCAACCCGAGCCTCCCCAACGACTCATGATCACCCAAGATGAAGTCAGAGAAAGCTACGACACTCTCGCCGCCGAGTACGCCCTGCGCCTCTGCCACGAGCTCGAAGGCAAACCCTATGATCTCCACCTCCTGCGGCGCTTCGCCGAAGCAGTTGCGCCCGGCCCCGTGTGCGATCTGGGCTGTGGTCCCGGGCACGTGACCTCCCACTTGGTCTCTCTCGGTCTCGATGCCCGTGGCGTTGATCTATCCCCCGCGATGATCGCCGAGGCGCGCCGCCGCCACCCTTCGTTGGACTTCCAGGTGGGCGACATGCTTGACCTGGAGCTCCCAACGGAGTCGTTCGGAGGAGTCGTGGCCCTCTACAGCATCATTCACTTCGAGCGGCGGATCCTCCCCCAGGCCCTTCGGGAGATGCACCGCGTGCTGCGCCCCGGAGGGCAGGTATTGACCTCGTTTCACAAGGGCCAGGGAGAGCTCCACGAGGACCACGTACTCGATACCCACGTCTCGCTGGACTGCACCCTATTCGAGCCCGAAGAGGTGGCACGTGCGATGGAAGAAGCCGGCCTCTCGGTAGCTGAGATCACCGTCAGAAGGCCATACGACGCAGAGTATCCTACACAACGTGCATACATACTTGCCGACAAGTAGTCCGGCGAGGGACGCCAGCGAATAGGCGATCCAAACCGTGTTTCCGCCTCTGGGCACTCTTCTTTTCTGTGACTCAATAAGATACTGCCAAATCTACCGTCGGACGAGGGTGGCTTGCTCGCAAGAGGGGGCACGATACATTGTCTCATTTCGGGGAATGGTGTCAGCTCCAGCGGCGGGGGAATCGGTTCCTCTGGAGACTCTCATCCAAGCGAAGTACGCCGCGGGCCCATTATTCTGTCCCGCTCCTCTTGCGTGCGCCGAAGTTCAGCTCGTACATTCATCCCCTAAAGCTGTACCTGCTTATCCGGGTGACGCAACACGACACTAGATGTAGTGGGTGGCGCCGACAGCTTGGGCGAAGCTGTGTCATCTGACATGCACGTCAGTTCCGAATTCGTCTGCTTGATACAACTCCCGATACGTTGGCGCCGTTGTCCTCATCGCAATCTGGAGGACGCGCTGGAATGCGCTGAATGGCCAGAAGCGTCGGTTGTGGCGAAATGCGAATTCGTTGAGGTACGCCTGTAGATGCTTACGTTCGACGCGGTCGTGGTGTGTCTCGCGCAGCCACGTCTTGAGGTTGGCGAATTCACGATGAGCCAGTGGGAGGTCTGCTGCCACTTCCGGCCGATGTTGGTATCCCATCTGTTGCAGGGCATTGTAGCCGCCGTGGCCATCGGTCAATACAGTCGTTCCAGGGGCGACGTTGTCCTGCACGAAGCTCACCAGCGTGGGGGCGGTAGCATCGGGAATTACGGAGAGGCGAACCCTACCGGCGATTGCGCTTCTCTTCTTTCCCCGCCGAATCTCTACGGCGCCGATCACGGCCGGAAGACTCTCCGACCTTTAAGGTGAGCTACTAAGGGTCGGCGAAGAGATGACTCCCCGGGTTTGCGCCCAGATGTGCCGTAGATCCGCCCGATCGGCGGGTTCCGAAACCACAGGAATAGTAGGCTATTTCGCGGATTTCGGAGCTCGCCGATCGGGCGGAGATGTGGTGCAGATGGGATGCAAAAGTCCCTAGTTATTTCTGCGTAGACCCTAAAGGAGCCGGGCCGCTGAACCTGAGCTGACCCCCTGCTTGACCAGGATACCAGAATATGGTATCTTGAGTGAGAACGACCTTCAGGAGACAGCTATGCCGCGAAACACATCCTTCATCCTCGGCGATCATTTCGATGCTTTCGTGGGAGCACAGATCCAGGCGGGGCGCTACGCGAACGCGACGGACGTTATCCGCTCGGGCCTGCGGCTGCTCGAGGAGCACGAGCAGAAGGTCGAAGCCCTGCGTCACGCCCTCATCGAGGGCGAAGAGAGCGGCGTGGCTGGTCCGCTCGACATGGAGAAGATCAGAAGGCAAGCGCGCGAAGAAGCGGGCGCGGCCCTATCTTGATGCGCACACTCATCATTAGTGAACGTGCGGAGGCCGATCTTCGTGCGATTTGGCGCTACAGTTTTGAGAGCTGGGGAGAGACCCAAGCCGATCGCTATCTTGACGCGCTCGATGACGAGATGCGCAAGAGCGCCACAGAACCAGAACGAGGAAAGCTGCGCGACCCCGTGCGAGCCGGCTACTGGTCGAGGCTCGTTCGCCAGCACATCGTCTTCTACACCTTCACTGATACCGAAGTCTTGATCCAACGGGTGCTGCACGGCAGCATGGACCCCATCCGACACGCGTGAATTTGACAAGCCCTCCGTTCTGTGGCATCGCTTGCGGATGGCGGAATAGACACCGTCACTACTGCCGCAGGAGCTCCGGGACTGCCTCCCAAAGCTCTATGCCACCGAAAAGGTCGGCGACCACCATGGTCACAAGCCTCCGTCGCCCACCGAGCAGCCGGGCATCCGGTTGATCGAGACCAGACTGGACACCTCCATCCGATCTCGTGAGTTCGGAACCGTGTCCAGCCCGAGCGCGGCGGCCATGTTCGCGGTCGACCTGCCGCCGACCGTCACCGAGTTCGAGATCCCGCTGGCGATCGCGGCCGGAGGAGGGGTGTTCAAGTTTGAGATCATCGCCCGGGGCGAGAACCTGAACAACACCGCGATCGAGAGCTGTCTCGTGGTGGAGTAGGAGCGACGTTCTCGCGCCCACCCTCCCCGCGCACGCGTTCAGAGGCTCCGGCGGTCCCAACCCTTCGTGGGTCACGGCGGCTGGGGTTTGCGTCGCCTGAGCGGGCGGGGGAGGGATGGCGCGTATCGCCTCCAAAAAGAGGGCCGCCGAGATGAACGGTGAGGCTACGGGACACCGGTTTCGGATCGGCGAGCAGGTCGACTCTTCGATGCCCGAACCCTCTTCCTCCCTACTTCAATCCACATACCCCGGGGTTCGCAGGGTCTCGAGGGTGCGTTGGTCGAGGGGCACGTCGATTCGGGTTCCCGCCGCTCGAAGGCCCCGGTCTTGAAGCGATCGATCTCGCTGTAGCGGATCGACGCCAACACGACGTTCTTCGCCGACCCTAAGGTGCAAAGCTGAGAGCTCGCCATCGGCCGTCAACTCCTCCGCGAGCGCCCGCAACGTGGTCGTCTTGCCGACCTGCCGAGGCGCATGCACCACGAAGTAGAGCCCCCGCTCCACCAATCCCTTGGCCTTCGGAAGCCGCGGAATCGGCGGCA
>CAZFNT010000142.1:3492-8923 GCA_964520315.1 uncultured Gemmatimonadota bacterium | reverse complement strand
ACCTCGACGCCCGATCGACGGTCGACTTCGAGAAGGGCGAGGCACGAGTCGAAGTGATCGCTCCCGAGGGCACGAGCCACGAGGCGCTCACCAACCGCTTGCGACACAAGATCGAGCGCGTGGCATCGAGCCGTGGAACGACCGACGACTTCGCCGGTCGCGCGACCGATCCCGCCCTGGGAACCCCTGCCCCCGTGACCAAGCGCCCGATTCTGGAAGGCCAGCTCGCCGGCAATTCCGCAGAGCCAGTGAGTGCCGCCGAGGCGAAGCGCTTCGCCGATCGTCAGGTCGCGGTAGGGAATATGCGAAGCTCGACCTTCATCGGGCGAGATGGCGTCGCAAGGGTCAAGCTGACGGTGACCCTGCCCCTCGTTCCCGATCATCTGCGCCGCAGGGCCGAGCGCTATCTCCCCAGCGTGCGGATGCAATCCAGCTCGATCGCCCGTCGAAAAGATGTCGCAGCGATGCCGATCGAGCTCGTGTTGGCGATCATGCAGACCGAGTCCTTCTTCAACCCGAAAGCGCGCTCGCATGTACCTGCCTTCGGGCTGATGCAACTCGTTCCGAAAAGCGGTGCGAAAGATGCATTGCAATACCTCGGTGAAGAGGAGCGAATTCTGAGCGGAGAAGCGCTCTACGTGCCTCCCCGCAACATCGAGCTCGGCATCGCCTATGTGTCGAAGCTGTGGCATCAGTATTACGGCGGAATCGAAGATCTCGAGTGCCGGCAGTACTGCGTGATCGCGGCATACAATACCGGCCCTGGAAATCTGAACCGAGCTCTCAACGCCGGCAACCCTGCCGTTCCGAAGTCGAATCGACGCCGATTCGGCCCGGCAATCGCTCGCGTCAATCGCGAGTTCGCGGGGCGGGGGAGCGCGCTGAAGACCCATCTGCTGAAGCATCTTCCGCACGATGAGACCAAAGGGTACCTGACGAAGGTGAGCGAGCGGATGGGTAACTACTCGGAGTGGAGCCGCCCGGATCCTGCCTCGTGACCGACCCGGATAATAGAGAAAGCGGAAGGCAGTCCCAAAGGGGGTTGTTTAGACGGATTCTGAGACACCGAATCGTACTGACTTTTGTGATCTTGGCTCTTCTGGCCCTCGTCGCGGCACGTCGCTGGCGGTCGATCAGTGCCGATGCCGAATCGTACCAGATCGAGCATTTCAGCCTGGGATTCGACGGCACCCGCCCCTCGTATCAGCTCCCGGAAGATTTCGCGTTGATGCAAGAGCTCGAGCGCAGCGGTAGCTCGGCGGCGCTGCAGCTCGCATGGTCTCTCTACTACGAACGATGGAGGCAACACTATTCTATAGGGCGCCTATCGGCACAGGGAATCCGCGTGAGCGAGGACCAGCTTCCGATCGTGCACACCATGGTCGCCGACGCATGCTATCTGCTCGGCGTCGACGACCCCCCGAATGTCTTCATCGTGCGCGAGCCGGGCGAGCAGATCACCGTCACGAATTTTCGCGAGCCCACGATTGTGATCGGCTCGAGCTTCCTCTGGGCCTACTCCTCGGAAGAGCTACATTTTCTGATCTCACGAGCCGTCGCGCATATCCGTTGTGAACATGTTTTCATGCTCGACATGATTCAAGGGATCAAGGCGATTCTCGACCGCGCGCTGCCGGACGCGGTAGCCAACTACCTGGTGAGCGGCCTGCTAATGCAGTACATGGAGTGGCACAAGTGGGCCGAGATGTCAGCCGATCGAGGCGCACTGACCGTCACTGGCG
Source organism: uncultured Gemmatimonadota bacterium (assembly GCA_964520315.1). Lineage (GTDB taxonomy): Bacteria. The sequence continues at coordinate 7,181 of CAZFNT010000142.1, read as the reverse complement.
ACATTCCTGTCGCGCTCGGTGCCCTTATGAAGCTGAATATCGGTGCAAGCTTCGAAGATCATCTGGGAAGCCTCGATCCGAGCGCCTACGCGCGGCAGATCGAGCGCGTGGACGAGGCAGCGGTGGGCTCCATGGCGGCGACGGTGGCCGAAATCGCCAATCCGAACCCTTTTCTGACGCTACGAGTGAAGGAGTTGATGAGGTTCGCGGAGGCGAATGCGCGGATGTTCAAGTAGTCGTCGGCCGGGTCAATCGCCTCTTGCCAGCAAACCCCCGAGGTAACCATCGATCGCTTCCATTAAAGCTGTCTTTACTTCGGCACGGGCCTTTGTCTCGGCGCGTCGCTCGGCCTCGCTGAACGATCGGTGGCCCTCACGCCCGCGACGCTCGCAAGACAGCAACTCGGCACCGGAAGCGGTCTCCGCCAGACTTAGCTCGGCGCGCCAGCCGACGAACTTGCCTGGACGATCGAGCCGGTTCATCGTCAGGCCGGCCCGCATCTCGTAGTCGGCGCCGGAAGACACTATTCGGAAACCCTGCCCTTCCAGCACGCCGCGGACTGCGCTCTCGAAAGTCGGCCGATTCTCGCCATCGCGGACGATTCTGACGGAGATCTCATTTCTCAGACTCGCGCGGGCGGAGGCGAGCCGGACCGCCTTGAGTGAAGACTCATGGGAGCTCCCCCCTTGCGAGATCACCAGTAGCTGGCCGGCGAGCAGGTCGCGCTCGGCGGCGAGGGAGAGCGTCTTGTTCAAGAAGGCCAGCCGCGTCAGCTTGTCGGAATGCGATCGAAAGCCCGAGAAGAACTCTGTCGCCTCTCGGTCGAGGTGCGCGAGCTCCTCGAGATAGAGTGATGTGGTCTGGGCGCGGTCGAGGTAGGCGAGCGCAAAGTGTCGCCCGGTCGCGCGGTCGAACCAAGTGCGCGCGAACGTCACATTGCGCAACTTCTGATCGGTCGAGACAGCGATCTGCTCTCGAAGATGGGTCGACTTCGCCAGCTCACCGACGGCACCTGCGTCGGTCTCCCAATACTCGTTCACGATCTCGTCCAACGCCATGACATCGGACTGAAAGACCATCGCGATGCGAGACGCGACATTGCTCTTCGCCGCCTCTTCAGTGTCGCCGGAGCCGACCTCGGCGATATAGAGCTCGTTGGGAAACTCGCGGCCAGGATCGGTGACCCAGAGTGGGCGCGCGCTATCGTCGGCGGATGCGCCAGGATCCGAAGAGAGCAGCAGCAAGAACGCGCTCACGAATATCGTGCGAAAGTGGCTCGTTGGCATTGGCGACCTCTCAATTCAGGTAGACCGCTTCGATCAGATTCAGCCTACCGCCGCCCTCGACCTCATAGCGAGGGAACTCCTTGCTCTCCAAGATACGACCGCCGGCGCCGATAAAGTCGATCCTGAGATCGTAGATCCCCGGCTCGATCTCGAAATCACCCACCAAGACCTTCCCTGGGAGGAGCTCGGAGCAGCGCAGATCCGCACTCTCCGACACTTCCATGGCGACATCGACGGCGACCTTCTGCAGCCAGGTGCCGAAGCGCGCGCCCATGTCGTTGCGTCTGGCCCCTTCCTTCTCCGAAGAGCCGTCTCGTTTCCCTTTCTTGCTCTTCTTCTTCCTTTTCGTCTTCTCGCCTTCGGCCTTCTTCTTGAGCTTCTCCCCCAAGAGCCCCTTGAACACCGCCCGACCAACCGCGCGAAGATATATGAGCGACTTTCGGGCCTCGAAAGTCTCCGCGGCGACCAGACCCACATCTTCGAGCAGGCGCAGCTCCCCGATCCGCCGGGAGTCGGCGCTCAGCCGCACAGTGCGGACAGCCGATGGTCGCGACACAATTTGCGGTATGGAGAACTTGAAGTAGTAGTCCACGTCGATCGGCAGGAAGATGTGGCCGTACTCCTGCCCCTCCCTCTTCCCATCGGTGTAGAGAACCTGCACCAGATTCAGGTCTTTGTCGGTGCGAATGCGCAGATTCAGCGCCTCTTTCGTGGGCGACAACCCCGCCAGAGCTACGACGCTGAGCACCGGTGTGCGCGGCGTCGAATAGCGCACATCGGGGAGTTGGAATGGATAGACATGGGGCTGAGTGCGGTATGCCTCCTCGAGCTTTCTGCGATCGATCTGCGCATCGTCGAACAGGCCGTCGGCGGCGTAGAGATGCATGCTCAAGTATCGGGCGAAGGCATCGTTCTCGAAGCGAACACGCGCGGCCCGATAGTCGATCGCGACGCCGGCGGTATCGCCTTTGGCCCCCTCTTGGAACGTCTTGCCCGCGGCATCGTACTTCTGCTCCAGAAGATCGAGCTTCTCGTTGGAGCGCCGAATCTCGACGAAGGCGTCGTCGAACTGATCCATCGCCAGGTAGTTCAGTGCCTTGACGAGGTTGGTGTAGAGAATCTCATAGTCCTCGCCCGAATACTCCAAAACATTGTCGTTGAGAAGGAGCGAGGCGGCCGCCCGCGAGACACTTTTGGTAAAGAGCTCCTCTCCCGTTTCTTCGGCAAGAGAAAGACGCTCATTGCTAATCCGCTGATACGCGGCGTAGTGGTGCGCCAGGCCGGAGTCCAGATAGTAGAGAAGGCGGTCTTTCTCGGAGTAACGGTTCTTGTCGGCGGCAGCCTCGATCTTCTGGACCGCCGCGTCGTACTCCTGCGCCCGCAAGTCGGCCGTTATCGGCTCGTAGAAGCCCTTGCGAGTCGCGACACTCGCGCACGAGCTGAGGGCGAGAACGAGCGCGAGCGACAGAAGCGTCGCTGAGCGCGGTCGCTTCGATGAAATAGAGTTGGGCGCGGCGCCCACTACCACTTCTTTCCCTTCTGGGTGACGAACTTCTTGATCTTCTTCATGCCGATCCACGCCTTCTCGTTCGACTCGACATGGATCAGCTCGAGGTCGGTCTGATAGTAGACCGCCTTCTCACCCTCGTAGCGATCGACGATCGTCGCGATCGAGCCCTTGAGCAGATAGTCCGCGCCGGTCTCCTGAGCCAGGCTCTTCGCCGTCTCGTCGGAAGAGAAAATCTGCTGCTCCATCCGCTCGCTACGAACCTCGTCACGCTGATCGCGCCCCGCGACGAACTTCACCCGGCCGGAGTTGATCAGCTCACGCTCCATGTCCTTCGTGAAGGTCGTCACGTCGATATGCTCGTTGCTCCGATTGCGGACCGTGCCGACCGTGATGACCGGCTTGTGATGCTCAGTCGCCATGAACTCGGGCAGCCACGCCCGTGAGAGGCAGTCGGCGATCATCTCTTCGGAAACGAGTCGCGAGTCGGTGTCGTTCCACTTGCCGCTCAGATCGGTGACTGCTTCAACATCGATTCGGGTGACCTGCCGGCTCGGACCGCAGCCGGCGATCAGGGCCGCCGCGAGGGCGCAGACGATCGGTCTTCTCATGATTTCTCCTGCGATGGGGTGGGTTGGGCGGAGTTTGGCATATCGGGGTGTAATCTGGGGGACGGAGGTGTGGGAATCAAGGGGTGAATCTGCCGGTCTTCGGCGCCGGCCAGCCGAGCCGTGGGCGGCAAGAGGTGGTGTTTCTCGGCGCGGACCGCCCTCTCGGCCAACGAGCCACCTTCACGCAGCTTCACTGTGATGACCTCTACCCGGACTCACTGCCCTGGGTTCGTGGGGCGACATGACAGTGTACTTCAGTGGGCACGGTTTGCCCGACGTCGACTC
>CAZFNT010000142.1:0-3482 GCA_964520315.1 uncultured Gemmatimonadota bacterium | reverse complement strand
GGATGTCTCAAGCTACAAGCCTCGCCTGAGCAGCTATCCGCTCAAGGTCTTCTATAGCAACCTGGCCAAGCTCCCCGCCAGAACGGTTACGGTGGTCCTCGATGCCTGTTTCAGCGGCACGAGTGGGGGCGGCCGGGTGCTGCGCGGAATGAGTCCCGTCACACTGCACGCGGATCTGCCAGCGGCTGACTCCAAGCTGTTGGTGCTGTCGAGCTCGCAGGGGGACGAGGTGAGCAATTGGCACGACGATGCGCGGCATGGGTCTTCACCAACTGCCTACTGCGCGGCCTCGCCGGGGAGGCCGATGGGGACTCCGACGGGACCATCAGCGTCGATGACCTGTACCGCCACCTGGTCGAAGAGGCCAGCGGTGTCCCGCGCCTAGTCCGCCGGCGAGCAAAGCATCGACACCGACTCCGGCGCGACACTCGCAAGTCGGGCGCCAACGGGGTGTGTGCGGCGGCGCCAATGCGTCCGGGTTCGAGGAGCAGTGCGTGATGTGGGGCGTGCTGGATCGTGGTTCTTCGCCGGCACCCAGGGCGGGAACTTCGATGGAGCGGAGCCGTTGGGCATGCCTGGCAGGGAAGAACGGATGCCTGCCGGTCAGTGCTCGGTCCTCCAGGGGATCGGGCGGCTATGTCGAAACGCCATACAGGGATCGCGCGAGAATAACTTCCGGGGGGGGGACGCACTGCGATCCCCTTCCATGTTACAAAGCCACGCTTACCCCGTCGCCGCGCGCCCGAACGATCCTGGCCCGGAGCCCTCGTCCCGCGGGGTTCCTCACCGGAGCACAGAGGCCCCTCCAACCGTCTCCATGCCGGCCAAGGGATCTCGCCCTCCTCCATCAGCCACCGGCCTCCGGCCCCCAAAAGCAAAAACAAGATGGCAAAAGGGCAGAGGGCAAGAAGACGCCGCCTACGGCGTCGACCTCGCGGGGCGCAGGCCGAGGGTGTAGTAGCGGAGGCCGGGATCGTCGTGGTTGCGATTGGCCGACCGGCAGCTCCGGGCGAGGCTGCTGTCCCAGCTGCCGCCGCGTAGGACCCGGTCGGCGCCCGACGAAGGGCCCGCAGGATCGGTCACCGACCCCGAGGGATAGTCACCATGCCAGTCCCAACACCACTCCCATACGTTGCCGTGTACGTCGTACAGCCCCCAGGCGTTCGACGGCTTCCCGCCCACCGGACGGGTCTCGCCGCCTGAATTGCTCCCAAACCAACCAACACGGCCCAGATCCGAATCCGAATCACCAGACCAAAAGCGGGTCGATGTCCCCGCACGACACGAATACTCCCACTCCGACTCCGTCGGCAAACGATAACCGTCAGCCGAACGGGCCCAATCCACGCTCTTCCCGCTGATCCGATACGCTGGAGTCAAACCCTCACGCGCCGACAGACCGTTGCAGAACTCAACCGCGTCATACCAACTCACCTGCTCCACAGGCAAATCGTCGCCCTTGAAGCGACTCGGATTCGTCCCCATGACAGCACGCCGCTGACCCTGTGTCACCGCGGTCGAAGCAAGCAGGAAGTCGCGCGTCAAAGTCACACGATGACGCACTTCGCTCGAATACCGCCCCGTCTCCGAAGCAGGCGACCCCATCATGAAGCTCCCCGCCGGAATCCGCATCATCTCCATACCGGCCGAGCTCTCCAGCGCCGGCAGAGGCGCGGCCGAGGCGCCGCGCCCTCTGATAGCCATGGAAGGTCATCCCATGGTGGGCCTTGAACCAGCGGCGCACACGGGCGGGGTCCAGACTGAACCTTGGGACCGGCAGCGGCGCCCATGGCCGTCACCCCGCCAACACCTTCTTCGTCGTCCGAAAATGCACCTTGGCGATCTCGTCCAGGATCTCGCGCCCGTGCTCCTTGACCGCCCGCCGCGCGGCTGGGATCACCGAGGTCGCCCCTTTCGGCAGCGTGAAGCCGACCCGCTCCGAAAGCCGCGCCAGGTCGCTCAGGAAGCGGTCGCGGGCCACGATCGACGCCGCCGCGACCGCGGGGTCCGATTCCGCCCGCACCTCTTGCAGCACTTCGATCTTGCGTCCCCGCTCCATCAGCGCCCGCCGAAGCACATCGGGTTTGGCGAACTGGTCGACGATCGCCAGCTTCTCGCCGGGATGCGCCTCTAGCATATCTTCGATCACGCGGGCGTGCGCCCAAGCCAGCATGCGGTTCAGATTGCCCATCTTGCCCTGCAGGCGGTTGTAGGTCGCCGGGGTGAGGCTGAGCACCTTCACGTCGGCGATCCGACGCACCGTTCTCGCCAGCTCGATGATCTTGCGATCGCTTATTCGTTTCGAGTCCTGGATCCCCTTCGCCACCAGCTTCTCTTCGACCTCGGCCGAGACCCGGCAGGTCGCCACGACCAAGGGGCCGAAATAGTCCCCCTTGCGGGCGCGCGCTCCCCGATGCTTGTCGATCTGCGGCCATTGGTGATCATCGCCGATGAAGATATAGGGAAAGGACTTGTCGTCGCGCAGCAGCACGTTATAGCGCGGCGCCAGACGCTTGATGAGGTTGCTCTCCAGAAGCAGCGCCTCCACCTCGGTATGGGTGGTGACGATCTCCATGGCCGTGGTTTCGGCCACCATTCGCTGCAACCTTCGTGGGAGTTTTGCGAGATGGGTATAGGAAACCACCCGTTTGGCGAGATTCTTCGCCTTGCCCACGTAGAGCACCTTGTCTCCCTTGCCGGTCATGCGATAGACGCCGGGCCGCGCCGGGAGGGTCTTCACGCAATCACGGATCACCGCCAACCCGGCGCCGGCGGGAGTTCCGGAGGAGTCTTGCGATAACATCCCACCCCCGGAGGCGTCCTCAGAAGCGTCGTCAGGGGCCTCGCCACCACCACCCCTGCCACTACTGGACTTTTGTTCCTTGCCGTTCATCTGTGGTTTACTTCCACTGTTCCGCCGCCCCTCTTGCCGCATCCGGGGGAAGCGCCCTTGCACCGCCCGTATCCTTCCCTACCCACATCCTATCTGCCGGGGTCTGACGGGCCGACAGAATGCTCCCTCCCGGATTTCTTAGGCCGTATCGGGGGGAACCTCCACGCCACCAAGCCCCTTACAAACCCCGTCCGGGCCTTCCCGAAAAGACTAACTTATTGATATGGCTTTGGAAGGGGGGAAGCAAAAAAATACTATCCACGAAACTTGTGGATAACTTTGTTGACAACCCCTCCCCACAGACATTTTCCCCTAGATAGAGTTGGGTTTTCACATAAGTGCCTATTTTTTAGGCGTCAATATCAACATATTGATTTTCATCAATAAATTAAAAGTCAAGCTGAAACAAACTCGGATTTAATGGCTTTTTGTTACTACTCTTCTGATAAATCCCCGGCTTCCATTGGCGCTGTGCACAACTTCCCCGCCCGGCTCAAAAAAATACCCTTAACATTTTGTTTACATGAGCTTTTTGCAGCCGCCTTTCCGGGACCGGCGCAAGGGGGGTTCGGGAATAACCGGGAGGAGC
>CAZFNT010000141.1:8367-8996 GCA_964520315.1 uncultured Gemmatimonadota bacterium | reverse complement strand
TACTCCCCGAAGCGCTGCTCGAACAGCTCTCTCAACGCGTGCCTGGCCTCGGCCTCGTCTTCACCCTCGATGCGAACGCCGATCTTCGATCCCGCCACGGCGGCGAGCGCGATTACGCTGAAAATGCTCTTCGCATTGGCTTCCTTCCCATCTCGAAGGAAGAAGATGTCTGATCTGAACGAGGAGCAGAGCGTCACGATCTTGCCCGCTGGGCGTAGATGAACCCCGAGCGGGTTCGACACCGTGAGCTCATCGACGATCATGGGCGAAGATCCTCTGAACATCTCGAATGGCCTTGGGCGGTCCACGCACGCGACCGCACCCCTATCGATCTTACACCGAAAAGGCGCGCTGGCGGGCCACCACTCCCTGTGCCCCGCCCCATCGAGGTCTCGACAGCACGCTACTCGAGGTCGTGCCGATGCTCCTGCCTCAGCGCCGCCTGCTTCTGCATCCACTCCCGCAGCCTCTCGTTGAACTCGCGGGCCGGATGTTGTCCGTAAGCCTTCTGCAGATAGTTGAGAGCGATCACTTCGGAGAGCACCGAGAGATTCTTGCCCGGAAAGATCGGGATCGTGGCGGTCGTAATCGGCACACCGAGGATCTCCACCGTTCGGTCATCGAGGCCC
>CAZFNT010000141.1:2030-8357 GCA_964520315.1 uncultured Gemmatimonadota bacterium | reverse complement strand
GCATTGAGACGGTCCTCGTCCCACTCCTCCAGGCGCACGACAACCTCGAGACGCTTCATAGCCCGCACGGCCCGAATCCCGAACATGGTCCGGATGTCGATGATCCCGATGCCCCGCAGCTCCATATGGTGCTTCAGGAGCTCGTTCCCGGCCCCGATCAGGATGTCGTCCTCCTTACGAACGATGGTGACGACGTCGTCCGCCACCAGTCGATGGCCTCGCTCGACCAGATCGAGCGCACACTCGCTCTTGCCGATGCCGCTGGCCCCCGCGAGCAGGAGCCCTACACCGTACACATCGACCATCGTGCCGTGGATCGTGGTGGTGGGTGCGGCGGCGTCTTTCAAGTAGCCGGTCAGGGCGTGAATGAAAGGCGTCGTGTCCATCGGCGTGCGCAAGACCGCCGTGCCGTGTGGTTCCAGACGCTCCAGCAGGCCGTCGGGAACCTCCAGCGACTTCGTGATGATCAGGCAGACGAGCGGGAATCCGCAGACCCGGTCGAGCGCGGCCAACCGTTCCAGCTCGTCGAGCGTGTCCAAATAGGTGATCTCGGTCTCGCCGAGGATCTGCACGCGCTCATCCAAGAAATAGTCTGTGTAGCCGGCCATCGCCAGACCAGGCCGATGTATATCGGTTGTCGTGATCTCCCGGCTCATGGTTCGGGGATCGGTCACGAGAGTGAGATGCAGCTCCTCTCGGTTCTTCTCGAAGAACTCGCGTACCGGTAGGCCAGCCATCGATTCCCTCGTGATTCATGCCCCGGCGACCAGATCGCCGCACGGAAGCGGTCGGCGGTGATCTAGGGTCAGTCCGCGCCGAGCTCGGAGTCGATCAGGCCGACAGCGCCATCGCTGCGGCGATAGACGACATTGACGCGCGCCGTCTCGCTGTTGTTGAAGACGAGCACCTCTTCACCGTCGTGGTCCATCCTCATGACCGCCTCGTCGATGGCGAGTGAATCGAGATTCGAGTTCGCGCCGGCCAACGCCCTCTTCTTCACCTCTTCCTCTTCAGCGTCATTGAAACAGGGCGCCACCACTGGAGTCGTGCTTTCCACGGCGGCCGGTCGATGGTGTCCGTTCTGCAGCTTGCTCTTCTGCCTCTTCACCAAACGTTCCAACTTGTGGGCGACGCGATCGAGGGCGGAGCGCAGATCGTGGTCGCTCTCCTTTGCGTGGATCCGGCCGCCTCTTGCATGCACATTGACCTCTACGACAATCGCGTTCCGCTTGTCGGTGACGAAAAGACAGTCGATGTCGTGGATCCCCTCATGATAGCGCGCCAGCTTGGCTAGGCGGCGCTCCGCGTGGTCTTTGACACTGTCCGTGAGAGTGAAGTTCCTCGCTGTCACCGTGATGTCCATTCTGAGTCTCCAATTTGTTGATGACGCCCTCTCGGACCCATCCAACATCCGCCCCGAGGGCGGCCCCGCAACACTGCTACTGACGCTTACGCATGCGGGCGGGAAGAATCTTCAGTTGATCTCGATATTTCGCGACTGTGCGCCGCGCGATCTTCAAACCCTCGGCGCTCAGTCGCTCGACGATCGCCTGATCGCTGAGTGGTTTCGCTGAATCCTCCTCTCTGATGAGGCCGGAGATCCTCTCCTTCACCGACTTCGAAGAGACATCGTCGCCTCGGTCGGACGCCAAAGAGCTGCTGAAAAAGAACTTCAGCTCGAACACGCCCCGCGGAGTCTGAACATATTTCCCGTTGGTGACTCGGCTCACGGTGGACTCATGCATGCCGATCGCGTCCGCGACCTCGAGGAGCGTAAGCGGCTTCAGATGAGCGATGCCTTTGTCTAGAAAATCGCGCTGCACATTTACAATATGGGTCATAACCTTGAGCATTGTCTGGCGTCTCTGCTCGATCGTCTTGATCAGCCAGTTGGCGCTGTTGAGCTTCTCGACGACATAGGCCTTGGTCTCTTTCGATGTCTTGCTCCCTCTGCCGATCAGCTTGCGATAAGCGGGAGAGACCTGGAGTCGCGGCAGGTTCCGGTCGTTCAGGTTGATGATGTACTCGTCGTCGACCCGATCGACCACCAGATCGGGAACCACCGCCCGCGCCCCGTCATTGGAGTGGGCCATCCCGGGCCGCGGCTCGAGCCGGCCGATCTCGTCGAAAGCCTCCATCACATCGGCGAGCGGAGCCCGTAGCGCCTTGGCGATCTGCTGAAAACGGTGACGTTCCAGATCGTCCATATGGGACTCGACGATCCGCCACGCCAGCGACACCTCGCGGCCCACGTGACGCAGTTGGATCAGCAGGCACTCCCTCAGATCCCGGGCGCCGACGCCCGGCGGGTCCAGGGTCTGGACGGCCTCTCTGAGAACGCGCTCGACCTCATCGGGGTCGATGCCCAGCTTCTCCGCGATCTCCTCGACCCTCATCTCGAGAAAGCCCCGATCGTCGAGGCTGTTGATGATGTACTCGCCGATCTGCAGATCGCTCTCCGGCCGCGATAGCAAACGAAGCTGATCGAGCAGAAGAGCCTGCAAAGTCACCACATCGGACTGCGTCCGCTCGAACTCCTCTTTCGCCTCGAACGACCCTCGCGAATAGCCGTTGTCGAGTGAATCGTTGAAGTGGTTCTCGAAGTACTCCTCCCAGCGCTCCAGATCCTCCTCGTGCTTCTGGTCCGCCTCATCGTCGGTGGTCTCGAGCTCGCCCTCCTCGATCACCTCCTCCAGCATCGGATTGGCGATCATCTCGGTGCGGAGCAACTGCTCGAGCTGCAACGCCGGAACCTGCAGCAACTTGAGCGCCTGCTGCATCTTCGGCGTCATGACGAGCTGCTGCTTCAGGGCCAGAACCTGGCGGATCTGCATGTCCATGAACTCGATTATCCCTCAAGATGAGCGTGCGCGTGGCACGTTTCTTTCTACAGTCGAAATCGTTCACCCAAGTAGATCTCGCGGGCCGTCTTGCTCCGAACGAGCTCCTCCGCACCGCCCGAAATCAGAATCCGGCCCTGGTGCATGATGTACGCATGGTCGGTAATCTCCAGAGTCTCTCTAACGTTGTGATCGGTGATCAGCACGCCCAAGTTCATCTTCTTGAGCGAGAGCACGATCCTCTGAATCTCTTCGACCGCCCTCGGATCGACCCCTGCGAAAGGCTCGTCGAGCAGAATGTAGGCGGGGTCCATGACGAGCGCCCTAGCGATCTCGACCCGACGCCGCTCGCCCCCCGAAAGCTGATACCCCTTGCTCCCCCGCACGCGCGCGATGTCGAGCTCTTCGAGCACCTTCTCGACCCGTTCCCGCCGCGCATCGCGCGATAGGCTCAAGGCCTGGGCCACCGCCAAAACATTCTCCTCGACGCTCAGCTTGCGAAAGATCGAAGCCTCCTGCGCCAGATAGCCGATCCCCATGCGCGCCCGCTTGTAGACGGGCAGCCGCGTAATCTCGTTCCCGTCAAAGACCACACTCCCGGAGCGCGGGCGGACCAATCCCACGATCATGTAGAAGGTCGTCGTCTTCCCGGCCCCGTTCGGGCCCAAGAGCCCGACGATCTGCCCCCGTTCGACCTTCACCGTGACGCCATCGACCACCCGCCGCTTGCGGTACTCCTTCACGAGCTCGCGAGTGGCCAGCATCTCAGTCCACTCCCCGCAACTCGATCGTACCGGCCGCCTTCGCGAGCAGCCGAGCGCAGGACATCAGCGCTAACCCGCTAATATACTTGGAGTTTTGAGTTCGGAACGAGACTTGCATGGCTTTCCCCGAATCATAGTGGCCGAGGTCGGGTCAGGCAAGAGAAGAGGATGGGCAGGGGGACTGCGCACTGGAGAGCGCGTCGCCGTGGCACCCCGCCAGGCATGCCCCACGGCTCCGCGCCCCCCGAACCGGCCACTTCGCTTGCGGGCCGATGCTCGGGGGCGGCGTGTGGGCGCTGCTCGCTCGAGCCGGACAGGGAAAGACGCGATGCCTGAATGCAGAATCGATCTTGCTATCGCTCATCTCAAGCTATATTCTGAGCGATAGGAGTGAAGGCTATCGCTCATGAGATGGAACTGGCAGCAACCCGATTGGCCGCGATTCTCGTCCTCACCAGAGCGCCTGGCCTGCGCCGAGGAGCGCTTCCTGCTCAGCGGCGGGGTTCTGGTAGGAACGCTGAGACACCTCGACGCAGACCACGAAGAGCAGCTCAGGGTAGAGCTCATCAGCGAAGAGGCGGTGACAACGTCCGCCATCGAAGGAGAGATCCTCGATCGCGCCAGTGTGCAGTCGTCGATCCGCCGCGAACTCCGCCTGTCGACCGATGACCGACCCGCGTCTCCGGCGGAGCAAGGGATCGCCGAAATGACGGTGGATCTCTATCGCCGCTGGGCCGAGCCGCTGGACGAAGCAACACTCTGCACCTGGCATCGGATGCTGATGAGGGGCCGACGAGATCTACTCGAAGTCGGCCGCTATCGCACCCATGAGGAAGCGATGCGTGTGGTCTCCGGTCGGGTCGATGACCCGAGAGTGCATTTCGAAGCTCCGCCCTCCTCACGGGTGCCCACCGAGATGATGGCCTTCATCAAGTGGTTCAACGACACCGCGCCGACCGGACCAACACCGCTGCCTGCGCTCCGGCGTGCCGGAACAGCACACCTCCATTTCGAGTCGATTCATCCCTTCGAGGACGGCAACGGCCGCGTTGGGCGGGCGATCGCTGAAAAGTCTCTCATCCAGAATCTCGGGCGCCCCGTCGTCACCGCACTCGCAACGACGATTCTCGCGCGGCAGCGCTCCTACTACGAAGCACTGGAGCTGGCCAACAAGGGTAACGACATCAACGATTGGCTGGCCTGGTTCGCCGGCATTGTTCTGGAGGCGCAGCAGCGCAGCCAGTCCCAAATCGAATTCCTCATCGACAAGACAAAGCTTCTCGACCGCCTTCGCGACACCCTCAACCAGAGGCAACAAAAGGTGTTGCTGCTAGTGCTGCGAGAAGGTCCCGGTGGTTTTGAAGGAGGACTCAGCGCCGGCAACTATGTGTCGATCGCCAGGACCTCCCCCGCCACGGCCACCCGCCACCTCGCCGACCTCGTCGAGAAGGGCGCTCTCACCCGCACCGGCGAACGTCGCTACGCCAGATACAAGCTCACCATTCCCTTCCGCCCCCCTTCGCGAATCACGATCGATGAGACCGGAGCGATTGTCGAGACGCCGAGATACGACACCCACTGACGACGCCCTCTACCCACCAATCTCCAAATCCACAACATCCGATGCCTCGATGTTCTTCCACCTCGCCCATTCGCGTTCCCTTGTTTGGCAACTCAGCCCCCTCCCCCCAACTCGCCCGGGAAGCCGTAGACCCCTTCGGCGCTCCCGGCCACCGAGACTGAGCGCGCTCTATCCTGCTCGAGCTCGATGTGGATCGCCTCTCCCTCGACCCGATTCCAGACCGCCGGACCGTCTTCGGGGAAAAAGAGCGCCGACGCGTCGCCATGCGCGTCGACCGCATCGGCCTCCCCCGCCACGAAGGCCAATCGCAGCGAATCGCCCTCGATCTCGTCCCAGACCGGCACCTCGGTCGCGGGCAGATGGAGCTCCCGAAAACGCGCCCCCGTCACCGCGTCGATCGCCGCCACCTCTCCGCCGACCAGCCGAACGACGATCCGCTCTCCGCTCATCTCCCCCTCGCCCCGCCGCGCCATCGGCTCCCCCCCCACCAAGAGCAATCGCCCCTCCTCCCGATCGAAATCGGCGCGTTCGGCCGCCGCACTCACGTCGTCGATCTGAATCTCGACACCGCCCAGAGCGCGGTGCGTCTCCTTCCCCTCCACCTCGAGAACCCACAGGGAATCGGCCGTGACGCAAATAGGAGCGGCCTCCGTCGCCGAATCGCCAAACCAGGCGCGGGCAAGCGTCAACTGCGGATCGCCCGTAGCCACGGAGCTGTGCCGATCCCGCCAATGGATCAGCTCGCGCGATCGAATCGTCGCGCTCGGACCGTCCCAGACCACATTGCCCTTCGCGTTCAGCCGCCGCGAATCCCGGTCGTAGGTCGCCCGATCGCACTCCAAGAGCCCGTCGTCCGACCGAAAACGCACGTTCCCCGTCGCCATGAAGGCGCCCCCACCCCGCTCGAGCCGAGCCCGATCGCAACGAAGCTCCGCCCCCTCGTGCTCAGCCAGCACCCCGCCCTCCCAGATCGTCGTCCGCCCCCCCGCTCCGCAGCGCTTTGCGCAGCGCGGCCGCTGCGCGCGTGGCCCGAGGCGCTTGGGCGGACCACGGGCCGCACGGCGAGCCCGTCCTCGGCGCGAGCTTGGGTCCGCCCAAGCACAGCGCAGCGTGAAGCGCGCGCGCCGGGACCAACCGCAGA
>CAZFNT010000141.1:0-2020 GCA_964520315.1 uncultured Gemmatimonadota bacterium | reverse complement strand
CGCTCCCGCCACCAGCCGCACGCGGTCGGCGTGCAGAAGTTCGATCGGCCCGGCCGCCATCGCGAGGGTGTTAGCGCACAGTACCAGCGCTAACCCACTACGATACCTGGAGTTCAGAGTTCGGAACGAGACTTGCATGGCTTGATCGAATGATAGTGGCCGCAACCGAGTCAGGCAAGAGATGAAGACGTCCAGGATCCGCCACCTAGTGCGTGCCCGAGCCCTGCGAATGTTGGTCTTATGCTGCGTTGGCCGATCCTGGAAGGGATGGGACCGCGCACTGTGGGCCCGAGTGCCGTCGTTCCCCGCCAGGCGTGCCCCGTCGCTCCGCGCGCCACGAACCGGCAACTTCGGTCGCCGGCGAATGCGCGGTAGCGACCCGCGCGCATTGGTCGCCCGGGACGGCTACCATGCTATGTTGGTCCGTTGAACCCCACGTGCACACAGGAGAACAACAGTTGATCGTGGCCAAGATGCAAAGCCATCGGATATTTCTGTTGCTAGTGCTATTCGCATCGATCTGTTTACGTGTGGTGCTCATTCTCTCCGGCGGTCAGTTCTTCTGGCCCGACGAAGGGCGATATCACGGATCTCTTGCCGCCGCCCGCGCACTCATATCCGGAGACCTGACCGGTGCCTTGCAGGTCTTGCACAGTGCTGATCATCTTCTCTTCAGGGTAATCGGCCTGATCCCGGCGATGGCCGAGAGGGCCTACATAGTCGACCCGAAGATACCCGCTCTCTTCTTTCTTTCCTTCTCGATCATCAGCATGTGGCTGCTTTGGAGCATTGTACGTGCCCTGGGAGCCGGCGAGCGAGAATCGCTGTTCGCAGTGATGCTCCTCTCATTCTCCTCCACCTTCTTCTATTATTGTCGTCATTTGTTCCCGTACGATACAGCTTTGGCCCTCGCTCTTCTCGCTCTGCTCGTCGGGCTCAAGGAGCCCTCACGAAGCATCAGCTCTTTGTTGTGTGGGCTCTTGTCGATGAGCGCGTTCTTGACTTACAACGGCTATTGGATCCTGGCCGCTTTCGCGTTGCTGATTCACACGTTGATTCCCAGACCCCGCGGTTTGCGGCACAGCGCGAATCGAGCCCTCGTTTGTGGCGTCGGCTTTGCGGCCCCATTTCTGGCACTGATCGGCGCAAGCGCAGCATTCTCCGAACGTCCTCTCTTGCAACAGTTCCTTTCTTTCTCACACTCGGTCACGCAAGGCGTCTACTCCGAGGGGTGGAGTCTGCCTTTCGAATATCTGTGGCATGCGGAAAAGCTCCTGTTGCTATTCTGGGCCGTCTCGCTCGCGTACTGTCTTTGGAGATCGACAATCGAGCTCCCCAACAAGCACGTTGTCTTAGGAATGACAGGGCTCTTATTCGTATACGGCACTCTTGTCTTCTTCTCCGTCGCACTAGAAAGATTCGTCGTCTACGGGCGACTGGCACGACTCTGCGTACCTTTCTGCTGCATACTGGGAGCACATCTCCTCGAGAGGCTGTGGACTTCCGGCACGAAACCGCGATTGCTGGCTACGGCCGTGCTGGTCATGCTCACTGCTCAGGCGGCCCTGAATTTCGCCCGACCCCTTGCCCAAGTCTTCCCTCCTGAGTTCCGCGCTGAAGCCTCCTCGGTCACGGTTTCCGGCAGAGGCGGCCGACATGACCTACTCAATGACAAACACATCAATCCAGAGCTCGAGCTCGCCGATCTGCCGGAGAACGCACGCTACGAAGTAGTGCACCAAAGGCCCCACCCGCTGGAGTACCTCCCATATCAATACGAGGGATACACTCCAGATCAGCGCGACCACCTTCGATCGACCGACATCAGCATGCGGCTAATCCAGTACGAGAAGGAATAGAGCCTACTCGAACCCCGGATCCTCCACCCGCCCGCTCACGCTCCCTTTGAGCACCACATCGTCGAGCGAAGGGTCGGCGTCGAGGCCGATGCCGCGGATCACGTCGCCCCCTTGCCGGATCTCGACCGGTGCGTCGGTGGTGATCCTCTGAGTCTCGGGGT
>CAZFNT010000140.1:5182-9030 GCA_964520315.1 uncultured Gemmatimonadota bacterium | reverse complement strand
GCTCGCTGCCGGGCGTCGAGTGCGCGGCGCGGCCCTATCGGGTCGATGCGGGGGAGCTACCGGGGACCGCGCGAGACGAGGCGAGTCTCGCGGTCTTCTTTCGAAACACCGATCTTTCCGATCGCATCGGTTTCGACTACCAGAGCGGCGAGGCCGATGGCGAGGCGTCGGCCGAAGACTTCGTCGCGGGGGTTCTCGCGGCGGCCGAGAAGGCGCGCCGATCGGGCGGGGTCGATGCCGGTGAGGATCTTCTGATCACCGTGATCCTAGACGGAGAGAACGCGTGGGAGTGGTACGAGAACGATCCCGACGGCAAGGCGTTCTTGGGAGCGCTCTACCGGCGCCTGGAGGAGGCCGATCGGGGGGGGGTCGTGAAGACCGTGACCCCGATCGAGTACCTACTGGGGAACGCTTCGAGGGGGATCGCGCCGCACCCGGTTTCGACGCTGCCCGAGATCGAGCCACTCTGGGCGGGATCGTGGATCGCAGCTAGCTTCGCCACCTGGATCGGCGAGGGCGAGGAGAACGCGGCTTGGGAGGCGCTGGGCGAGGTGCGAGCGGCGCTCGAGGCGTCGGGGATCGCGCCTCCGGAGCCCGGCGTGGCGCCGCCGGAGGTGGGCTCCAGCGAGCGCGCCGGATGGGAGGCATGGCGGGCGATGCTCGCCGCGGAGGGCTCCGACTGGTTCTGGTGGTACGGGAGCGATCAGGAGATCGCGGGGGGAGACGATCCCTTCGACGAGAGCTTCCGGGCTTTGTTGGCGGCGGTCGGGCGCTGGGGGAAAGAGGCCGGAGCGTCGATCGAGGTCGCCGAATATGCGTCGTTTCTCGAGGCGGGGAGCGAGATGGGGCCGCTGGTCGGGGGAACGATGAGCCGCGCTCACGCGCCGGTTCTTTTCGCGGTAGATTGCAGGGCGATCGAGGTCGGCGGGGGGATCTACCTAGTCGGCGGGCATCCGGCTCTGGGCTCGTGGGTGCCGAATCGGATCGCGATGCGCGATGATGGGGAGGGGGCGGACCACGAGGCGGGCGATGGTGTCTGGAGCTTGCGTGTGGAGCTGCCGGTCGGAGCTACTGTGGAGTACAAGTTCACCAACTCGGGCCGGCCCGGCTCGTGGGTAGGCGAGGAGTTCGCGATGGAGAACCGATCGCTGGTGGTCGAGACGGGAGGGATGAGCGTGAGGACGGTCTTCGGGCGAAAGGGGACTGACAGCGGCTGATCGATCGGTTTTCATTGATCGTCGCTCATCTCCTTCAGCCGGCCTCGCGGGAGTGCCTCATGTTCCTTCGACGATCGTCTCTCGCCCTCTTCTGCTCGTTTCTCTTCGCACTCGCGGCGTGGGCGGTGGCGCCCGTTCATCGAATGCAGGCGGCAACGCTCGAGCGCCCCGTCGAGATCGTCTACGACTCCTGGGGCGTGCCCCATTTGAGAGCCGAGACGGAGCGGGACGTATGGCTATCGATGGGCTTCGCCCACGCGCGCGACCGCTTCTTTCAGATGGATATCACCCGCCGTACCATCGCGGGCACGAAGGCCGAGCTGCTGGGAGAGAGCTCGGTCGCCGCGGATCACGACATGCGCCTCTTGGGCATCGACTGGGGGACCGGCCTCATGTGGGACGGGCTCGGGCCGGAGGACAGGGCGGTGCTCGAAGCGTATGCCGATGGTGTGAACGCCTGGAGAGGAGCAATCGTCTCAGGGCACCCAGGCTTGCGCGTGCCGCCGGAGTACGCCGATCTCGGTCTCGAGGCGAGCGACATCGCTCCCTGGGACGCACAAGACTCGATGCGATCGCTCGGGGGTTTCATCTTCGTGCTGACCCAGGCCATCGAGATCGACCTTCTCAAGACCGCCGCGGCGCTGGCGATCCCCGCCGATATCCGGGAAGACGTGCTCCGGCTCGCACCTGCCGACACAGTGCCCGCGCTCTACCCGGGGGAGTATCAGGAGCATTTGAGACCGAGTGGCCCTCTGCCCGGTGACTCGAACCCGCGCGCGCGAGTGACGCTCGAGGCCCCGGCGCTTCCGAAGGCGGGAGCGGGCGATCTCTTCGACGGGCTGCAGGAGGCGATCGACGAGGCGCTCTCGCTCTGGACGCGGGTCGTGGAGGAGAACCCCTGGCTCGAGCGCGGAGGATCGAATGCGTGGACTGTCGGCGACCAGCGCTCCAATTCCGACTTCGCTCTCTTCGCCAGCGACAATCATGTTGGAACCCCCTTGCCGCCGATCTACCACGAGATGCATCTCTCGGCGCCGAGCGCCGCGTTGGACGTGTACGGCTTGACGATTCCAGGCGGGCCGGTCGTCGCCAACGGATTCAATCGCCATGCCGCGTGGGCCTACACCGTGCTCCCCGTCGACGGAAGCGATCTCTTCTGGGAAAAGCTGTTGCTACCCAATAGGGTCTTTTTCATGGGGCGCCTCATCGACGTGGAGGTTCGAAGCGAGACCTACTTGGCGCTCGTGGATGGCGAGCTGATCGATAGAAGCGATCTGATTGAGGATCCGACGACATTCTATGTGCCCCACCACGGCCCGATCTTGGCCAAGGCGCTCTTCGGCCGGCGGGCGCTGAGCTATCGTTGGGTCGGCTTCGAAAAGGCGACCTTCGTGGAACCGCTGCTTCGCCGGATGCGCGCCACGAATGCGGAGGAGGCACTCGAAGCGAGTCGTGCGATCGATGTCTTCGGCGCCAATATGGTCGTTGCCGACGTGTACGGGGACATCGGCTACACCGTGACCGGCACTTTTCCGATCCGTCGATTCAAAGACCTGCTGCAACCTTATTGGCCGCGAATGGGAGGCGGCCTTTGGGAATGGCGCGGTCGCCTCGATCGCGTGGACTACCTGAGCTCGATCTCGCCGGAGCGAGGGTTCATCGCGACATCGAACAACGATCCCGCGGGATATGCCTTCGACAATCGACTAACCAACGATCCCGTCTACTACGCTTACGGTCACGACCTGGGCTTCCGGCAGCGCCGAATCCACGAAGAGTTGATCGCCCGCACGCCCGTGACGATAGGCGACATGATGGAGACTCAGAACGATGTGCGGGTCGAGGCAGCGGAGCGCCTTCTGCCCCATCTATTCGAAGCGGCCGACCGGCGGAGCGATCTAGTCGACGAAGACGCGGCCGAAGTGCTGCTCGCCCTCGAAGGCTGGGACACGCGGGCGCTGAGCTCGTCGTTCGAGCAGTCGATCTTCCATGAATGGTGGTTCGCCGCCGCCCACGCGCTCCTGGACGACGATATCGGTGAGAGCTTCTTCTTCGACTTCACGGCGCTGAGCGGCATGCTGCATCTGCTCGATCATCCCGGCGAAACCAGAACAGGGGAGCGTCTCTGGGACGACTCAGAGACAACCGATCGGGTAGAGACGAAAGAGGAGATCCTGCTCCGGGCTCTCGACCAAAGCCTCGACGCGCTTGCTCTGCGCTTCGGCACGCAGGAGATCGGCGAGTGGGAGTGGGGAGAGATCCACACCAAGCGCCTGGCGCATCCCCTGGGGGGTGAATACGACTACCCGCCTCGGTCGCGGCCCGCTCGCCCCATCGATTCGGGCGACCACACGGTGAGTCCGATGGAATCGGGATTCCGTCTGGTCGCCGAGATGGATCCCGACGGGATTCGGGCGTGGATGGTGCTCCCCGGGGGGAACTCAGGTCTTCCGGGATCGGACCACTACCTCGACCAGGCCGAGATGTACTTCGAAGGAGAGTATCGACCGGTGCTCTACGAAGAGACCGCGGTCGATGCCGACGCCGAGGAGATCTGGCAACTGGTACCCTTCGAGCTTCCGAGGAATCTGACACCGCGCGACGATTGAATCGGCCACGCGCCAAGAGGAG
>CAZFNT010000140.1:965-5172 GCA_964520315.1 uncultured Gemmatimonadota bacterium | reverse complement strand
GTTCGCTCAGCGGCACACGCCAGGACTCTGCTTCCTTTTCTCGATGGTGATCCTCGCTCTCGCCGGATGCACTCCGCGGGAGTGGGAGGGTCGACTGACGCTCTGGCACCAGATGCGCCCAGAGGAACGCGCGATCCTGCGAGAGGTGGTCGATCGCTACGAGGCGGCCCACCCGGATCTCGAAATCGATCTGCTCTACAAGGAAACGGAGGAGCTGCGCAGCGGCTTTCAGGCGGCCGCCATCGCAGGCGCCGGGCCGGAGCTGATCTTCGGTCCGTCCGACCAAGTCGGCCCCTTCTCCGCTATGGGGATCATCCTGCCCCTCGATGAGCTGATCGATCCCCGAATACTGGAGCGATTCGATCCGAAGGGGGTGGTCCGGCACGAGGGTCGGCTCTTCCAATTGGCGCCGATGATCGGCAATCATCTCGCGCTGGTGGTCAACCGCGAGCTGGTGCCCGACCCTCCCCGAACGATGGGGGAGCTGATCGAAGTAGCCAAGGGGCTTTCGGGCGACGACGACGGAGACGGGCGGCCTGAGCGCTACGGTCTCGTGTGGAACTACACCGAGCCATTCTTCTTCGTGCCCTTCCTGGGGGGGTACGGCGGCCGGGTCATGGACAGTGACGCTTTCCCCACCCTCGAATCGACGGCCATGACGAAGGCGCTCGAGCTCGTGTTATCCCTGCGCGACGAGCACCGGCTGATCCCCAGGGAGTGCGACTACAACATCGCGGACACCCTCTTCAAGGAGCGCCGGGCGGCCATGATCATCAACGGCCCATGGTCGTGGGCTGGCTATGCCGACGCGGGCATCGAGATCGAGATCGTCAGGATCCCGATGATTGACGAAACCGGCCTGTGGCCCACGCCGATGATCTCGGCCAAGGGGTACTCTCTGAACGGCAACCTCTCGCAAGGCCCGCGCCTTTCGGCCGCTCGGGATCTGCTGGTCCATCTGACCGGTCCGCAAGTGCAGTTCAGCTTCTCTTCGGCCCTTTCGGTGATCCCGACCGATCGCGCGGTGATGGAGATGCCGATGATCCAGCGAGATCCGATCTTGCGGGCCTCGATGGAGCAGGCAGACGTCGGCGTACCGATGCCGATCGTGCCCGAGATGCGAGCGATCTGGGACGGCATGCGTCCGGTCGTGCAAGGGGTTATGGGGGGCAGGATCGATCCGAGTGAAGCGGGGGCTCTGATGCAGAAGGCGTCGGAGCGCGGCATCCGCGATATGCGCGCTGGGGCCGCGGACAAGGCCTCGGCCAGAACGATCGGAGCCGTGTTGTTCTGCGCCGCCCTCGCGCTGCTCGCCGCAATCTATCTCACGCTTACGCGATTCGTTCGACCCTTGCTGCGGCTACGCGCCGGCACCGAGCGCGAGAACACCCGTTTTGCGCTCGTGATGGCTGCTCCCGCCGCGATCGCCATGCTCACGGTCGTCGCCTATCCCTTCGGCTACAACATGCTCATCTCACTCAGCAACATGAGTATGGCATCGATCCGAAGCTGGCATATCGTCGGGTTGGCGCAGTACGGCAGGGTCTTCGCTGATCCAACCTTCTATCAAGTGCTGTTCCGCACGCTCGTATGGACCTTGGGAAACGTCACTTTGCACGTCTTTTTCGGCGTTCTGTTGGCACTCGTGATTCAGCAGGATCTGGCCGCGAAACGGGTCTACAAAGCGCTGTTGATCCTGCCGTGGGCTGTGCCGCAGTACATCACCGCGCTCACCTGGCGCGGCGAGTTCAACGCCGAATACGGATCGGTGAATCTGCTCCTCGCCAAGATCGGGCTCTCGCCGGTGGCGTGGCTTTCCGGTGACGGCACGGCCTTCGCCGCTTGCCTGATCGCCAATGTGTGGCTTGGCTTTCCATTCATGATGCTGATCGCTCTCGGCGCCTTGCAGTCGATCCCTACCGATTTGCACGAAGCGGCCACGATCGATGGTGCGGGCTCGTGGGATCGTTTGGTGCATGTAACGTTGCCGCTGTTGAAGCCGGTGATGATTCCCGCCGTGACCCTGGGCATAGTCTGGACCTTCAACAATCTAAATGTAGTCTGGCTCGTATCGAACGGTGGTGAGCCCTCGGATCAAACGCATATTCTGGTGACCTATGTGTACAAGGCGGCATTCAACCTGTACCGCTACGGCTATGCGGCCGCCCTGTCGATGGTGATCTTCCTTCTGCTCGCGCTCTTCAGCGTCACATTTCTCAGAGGCACTCAGGCAGATCAGGGGAGCGTGGCTCGATGAGGATTCGCGCCATAAGACCAGCTCTGTTAGCTCCGTTGCTATGCGCTCCATTCCTGATCTGGCTTGGAGCTCCCGGCAAAGGAGCGATCGTTGCCGCGATCGTTCTCGGACTCTGCTTTCTGCTGGCGCCCCCGGCGCTCGATCTTCTGGAGCGATTCCCCCGCCTGGCCCGGCTCTCGAGTCACCTCGTCTTGTGCGCCTTCTCCGCCATCGCACTCTTTCCCGTGCTCCGTGTCGTCTCCATTTCGCTCCGACCTGGTGACAAGCTTCTCTCCACATCGCTGGCACTCTTCCCAGCGAGAGGTACTCTCGATGCGTACGTCCACCTATTCTCAGATGAGCCCTTTCTCATTTGGATGCGCAACTCGATCATCGTATCAGGTGCCGCAACCTTGATCGGTCTCGCCTTTGCGTCGACGGCCGGGTACGCTTTCAGCCGCTTTCGATTCCCTGGGCGGCGGGCGGGGCTTCTCGGGGTGCTCACGACACAGATGTTCCCAGCAACGATGTTGCTGCTGCCTCTCTTCATCCTTCTCGCACGGCTGCACCTGGTCAACACATTCCTGGGATTGGGCGTCATCTACGTCTCTACGGCGCTTCCCTTTTCGATCTGGCTCATGAAAGGGTATTATGACACCATTCCCCGCTCTCTCGAAGAGGCCGCACTCATCGACGGCGCGGGCAGATGGGGGGCCTTCGTGCGAATTGTGCTCCCGCTCTCGGCCCCAGCCTTGGTAATCACCGCCCTCTTCAGCTTCATGAACGCCTGGACCGACTACATCGTTGCCGCGCAGATCTTGCAAGACGAGACACTCTTCACACTTCCGGTCGGGCTCAAGTCGTTCCAATCGAATATGACGACGGAATGGGGACTCTATGCGGCGGCCGCTCTCATCGTGAGCATTCCGGTCGTGTTGCTCTTTCTCTTCCTCAACCGGTGGCTCGTCAGCGGTCTCACTTTGGGAGGGGTCAAGGATTGAAGATACGAGCCCTTGCGGTAGTAGCGGGACTTTCGCTCTGTACCTGCGCCCGCCCTCCACACGATACCGTTCCAATCGGTGCGAATCGGTCCCGGGTTCTCATACCTGTCGCGTTTCGCCATCATCCACCGGAGGGAACCACGCAGGTCCACATCGTGGGCAGCTTCAACGGCTGGGATTTGGAGTCGACGCCGATGATCGGCCCCGATGAATCGGGCTGGTTTCACGAGACGATGTTCCTGCTGCCGAAAACGCATCGTTACAAGTTCCTGGAAGATGGCAAGCGCTATGTCTGCGATCCCGAGGCATATGCGACGGAGCCCGATGGCTACGGCGGGCGCAACGGCGTGATGAAACTGCGTTCGCCTCTCTTGCCGACTGTGCGGCGGGCGGATGGCGAGATCGACGCCGAACGGGTCTGTCACCCGAAAGGACGGCCCTGGGTGACCGCCCAGCTCGACGGCAGCATCGAAGTACGACTGCTGACGCGCGCGGGCGATGTGTCGACGACCTCTGCCCAATGGGAGGGTGGATCCTGGATCAGAATGATCCACCTCGGCGATGAAGGCGTGGAGTCGGTGTGGGCCGTGGAGCTGCCGGCCAGAGCGCTGCCGAGCGGCTACAGATTCCGAGTGGAAGACGGAGAGACGACACTCTGTTTCGGCGCCGCCGGTGTCCGAGAAGAGGAATCGGAATCGGGTTGGTTCGCGCGGCCCATGGCCGCGAGTCAACGGAATCTGCCACCCGAATGGGTTCGCGACGCCGTCTTTTACCAGATATTCCCGGAGAGATTCGCGAATGGCGATCCGACGAACGACCCTCCGAAGATCGATCCGTGGGGGAGCCGGCCGGATTACTACCGTCATCAGGGGGGCGATCTGGCCGGCATCACCGATCACCTCGCATATGTCGAGGAGTTGGGCGCGAGCGCTCTCTGCCTCAACCCGATCTTCGTCTCACCGTCGAATCA
>CAZFNT010000140.1:0-955 GCA_964520315.1 uncultured Gemmatimonadota bacterium | reverse complement strand
ATACGATGTAGCGGACTACAATCACATCGATCCCCACTTCGGTGAGCTAGCGGATTTCCGTCAGCTCGTGGCGGAGCTGAGACGCCGCGACATGCGGATCTTGCTCGACGGAGTGTTCAATCATTCGGGAGACAAACACCCGGCTTTTCGAGATCTCTTCGAGAGGGGCGCCGATTCGCCGTACGCCGAGTGGTACACCATCGATTCTTTCCCCGTTGCCGCGCCGGAGCGACCGAACTACGCCTCATGGAATGGGTACGGGCATCTGCCGGAGCTGCGAACCGATCACAGTGAAGTGCTCGCGCATCTGCACGGTGCGGTGCGGCGCTGGATGGCGGAGGGCATCGACGGCTGGCGCCTCGACGCCGCCGAGAGGCTGGAGCACCGATTCTGGCGCGCCTTTAGAGAGGTGGTGCGAGAGGCCCCCGCCGGAGTGGGAGACGAGGCTTTTCTTCTCGGCGAGATCTGGGCGGACCCGCGAACGTGGCTGACCGGTGACGAGCTCGACGGTGTCACGGGATATCAGTTCCGGCGTGCATGCGTCGCGTTCTTCGCGGAGCAGTCCATCAGCGCGGGGGATTTCGCTCGCTCCTTGAGAAACCTGCTTCGTGCTCAGCCGAAGGTCGTCACCGAAGCGATGGTCAATCTCCTCGGCAGTCACGACACACCGCGTTGGAACACGCTCTGCGGCGGCGATGCGCAGAGGGCCAGGCTGGGGCTTCTTTTTCTGCTCACCTGGCCTGGTGCCCCCCTGATCTACTATGGAGACGAGGTGGGCATGAAGGGGGGGCACGATCCCGACAACCGGCGCGCCTTCGACTGGACGGAGTCGACCTGGGATCACGATCTGCTGGGGGCGATCCGCGCGGGGATCGGTGTCCGCCGACAGTCGCCGGCACTCCGCAATGCTCTGGTCGATTTCAGAGTCGCTGAGCCGAATGGAGGACTTCTCTAC
>CAZFNT010000139.1:0-9050 GCA_964520315.1 uncultured Gemmatimonadota bacterium | reverse complement strand
GAGAAGAGGATTATCGAAGAGCGACGGGTGACGAGCACGGTGAACCACACTGCGTTTTCGGAGCTATTGGAAGCCGACCTGACTTTGGAAACGAGACGCAGCAACAGGCGCTATCTCGATCAGCCCCATAAGGACCGGAGAGAGGAAGACGATTCGCTGATCGCCGCTCTGCTCTATGAAGTTTCGCGCTCCAAGAGCATCTCGTTCGAGGTCGAGCGCGGCTTCTTCCGCGAGATCGATGCGCGGCCAAGTGGGGGAGAGCTGGATCGCCGGGTGGAGAAGCGCGGAGTCGGGGTCGGTGCGAGCTGGGACCCGGGGCGCTGGCTGAGCCTTGCGCTGGAGGGCAGTAGACAGCTCCATCGAACCGATCACGGAGGCGGATTCGCTGGGGACGACGAGGACGATCTCGGTGATGTTCTCGACCTTGATCTCTCACTTCGTCCGGGTGTCGGGGTCGAGCTCAACTCGCGCCTTGCCGTGGACCGCCTTCAGGAGCGACATCTTCGCGCGGAGTGGGCGGCCTTCAGTCTGGATCGCACTGCCTACACCTCGCTGACGACGCTGTCGTATGAACCGGTAGATTCGCTCCACTTGATTCTCGGAGCGACGCTCCTGTCGACTTTCACCGACTACTTGTACGACCGTAACGAGTCGGCGATACTCCTCGATCGACGCGTCTCGTCGAAGGTCGTCTGGCGAGGGTTAGGCCAGGGGGTCTACTTCGAGGCGCGGCTTCGCCTCAGAACGCTCGGCGACCTGGTCGAATCCTCGTCGGGAGAAGTGGCGATTCGGCCGGAAGAGGAGACGCTCATCTCCGCCCTCGATCTGGGGGTCGATCGCGCGTTCGGGGAGTGGGGCGGCGTTACCCTGAAGTGGCTTTGGACCGAATCCGCGACCCAAGGGAAGAAGCCGGTTCCCGTCCACGATCTGAGCCTAGATGTTGGCTTGCTGTTGAGCGAACGTGGGACTTTCGATCTCGTTGTCGACGAGCGGATCCGAGCTCGCGATCAGGCCGATCGTTTCAGGACCGACATCACCGCGACGCTACGATTAGGCTTTTGAAGGTGTTATGAGCCACTCTTTTCTTGAATCGCTGGCGATTGCGACCGCGCTCTTGGCGGTCACTGCATGCACCGACCCTTTTGAGCTGCGAGAAGGGGACCCGCCCGAGGAGCTGCCGGAGTGGTGGCTGATTCCCGTGACGCCTCAAATCGCCCTCGAAGATCTGGTCCAGATCTATGAGAATCAGGCCGCCAATCTGATCTCGACTCTGCTAGCCGAAGGCTATCGCTTCGTTCCCGACCCCTTGGACGCGTTGGGGCTGGCCGACGGAGGGGAGCTCGATGCCGGCGAGGAGGAGCGCTTTGCACTCTCTCTGCTCGATGGCGCCGCAAGTGCACCCACTCTCGAGCTCGAGGAGACACCGGGACACTCCGATACGCCCCCGGTAGACGACGAGATCGCGCTCTATCGGGACTATGTATTGACCGTCGCGAATCCATTTGGGAGCAAAGTGCCACCTTTGATCATCGCCGAGGGGGAGGCGGTCTTTCAGCTCCAGCGGTCTCCGACGGGGGTCGAATGGGAGATCACCGAGTGGGAGGACCGTCGTGGACCGACCGAATGGAGCTGGGGCTCCATCAAGCTCGAAGTCTTGGGGATCCGTTGATCGTGCGCTCCGCCCTTGCCTTGATCCGGCGTCTGATTCCCGAGCGATGGCGCGCGAGGCTCCACCCCTTTCCATCGCTGCGACAATCGGTGCTCTATGCGGATGTGTGGGACGAGATCCCCGGGGGACCGGTGTTGGTTTGGACCCGCGATCCGGCGGGGGCGCTGATCGGTTGTGGCGGGACGCTCGCGCGTTGGGCCGCTGCAGGCGTGCCCATCGACCTGATCGATGTTCGCCCGGACTCGAATGATGATCGAACCGATTGTGATTCAGGCGCTTTTCGTAAGGCTACGGCGATGCTGGGAATAGCGACGTTGCGCCGGCTTGATTCGGCTCAGGCGCTTGATGATGCCCGGCGGATTCGGCCCGAAGTGTTGCTCGTTCCGGGACCACTCGATGCCGGCGCCGACCTGCTGAAGCTTCTCGCGGGCGCCGTCTCGTCGCTCGAGTCGAGATGGATCGCCTTGTACGAAGGCGCCGATTCCGAGTTGGCGAATGTCGTGGTGGAGTTGGACGCCGAGGAGCTGGCCCGCAGGCGCTCGGCTCTGGCCGAGGTGTCAGCCGAGCTTGCGCTGGCCGCTGATGGATTGGCGGAGTACCGAGCCTTCACGACACGCTTCGTTCAGGGACACGCGGAGCCTTTTCTGCGTCTTCCGCCGGCCGAATTCCGGCGCCTGGTCGCGGTTTTGGGCCATCTCAAGGCATGAGAGCGAGCGAGAAGGCGAGATCGAGGCCGCTAGCGCCGTCGAAGAGCCCGCCGCGGTGACCCACGCCGAAGTCGAGCGCGATCGGTCCGGGGCTGAGTCCGAATCCTGTTGTGTATATTGGTCCGTCGAGAGAGCTGAAACCGCCTCCGGCGCGCAAGGGCAGCCAGGAGAGAAGGCGCAGCTCCAATCCGCCACCGAAAGCGGAGAGATCGTCGACTCGGGTCATAGCAGCGACCACGAGGAGTCGGCTCGCCAGAGGGTGTGCCACACCTGCCCGCCACACTACCGGTAAGGCGGCGTCGAAGGGATCGATCGATTCATCCACCTCTTCGGGTTCTTCGAGCTCTTCACCGAAGTCGAGTTGCTCATCGTAGCGCAGCCCACTCAAGCGCGGGTTCGCGTCCCAGTGGATGGAGGCGAGCAGATTTGACGCGGCCGCCGAAAAGGTGGTGCTGCCGAAGTTGAAGGCGAGACCCAGGTCGATCCCCCATCCCTGTCCCCCTTCCGCCGTGGTGGCGAGAAGTGAACCACTGGTTCCTACCGCGCTGATGACGCCATCTTCGATCGTCGGCGCCAGGTCGCCCGTTGCTTCGCTTTCTGCGTGGAAATGCCCGCGCAACCACTTCACCGAACCACCAAGGGACAATGCACCGATTCCGCGTCCCATGGCGATCCCCACTTCCGTCCAGGCGTCGAGCTCGCCGGACGTGGCGCCGAGGTGTATGGGGTCGTACATTCGCACGCCTTCGAGCGCCAGCTCGGCCCAAGCACGGGAGATGGTGGCCCGTGACACGATCGAGGTTGTCGAGAAGAGCGCGATCGATCCGATCTGAACGCCGGGAAGAGCGCCCGTGCCCGTCGCATGAATCGACACGCCTTCGGAGCCGAAGGCCTCCAATATGTCGCTCTTTGCCTCTTCGTCGAGGTATTGGCCGTTGTAGGCTCGGTAGTCGCCGAGCCCGAAGGCGGTGTTGCCGATCGACGCTTGCGCCCCGATCATTCCCACCGACCACGAAGGTCCATCCGGTAGCGCGAGATGAGAAGGGTTCCGCCAGGCTGAAGCAAGTCCTCGACTGGACGCCAGACCACCGCCACCGAGCGCCAAGGATGTGGCATCGGGACCGCCGGCCAAGGCCGCATGGGGCGTGAGCGCCAGAAACGACGACAACAAGATCGAGTGGTGGGTTCTCATATTCTCGCTGCCCTCTAATCGATGTCGCCGATTCGAGCCGTGAACTCGAGGTGGGCGGTCATGTCAACAGCATCAGTTCCGTAGATAGACACGATTTCACCGTTCGATCCCGGCACGATGAGTACAAGGCTGACGAAAAACTCATCGTCCGCGAATAACGTTTCGATGTCACTGCGTGAGATCTCAATGCGGACCACGCTCACTTCGGCCGAACTGGGGCGCCCCTCTTCGTCCAGCGCTGCCGCACTTACAGACAAGATTTCCCTGTCAGGGATGATCAGGGCAGGGTCGCTGAGCACGCGAGAAGAGTCCGAGTCGATTCGGACCTCGATTCCAAGACCGAGCGGAATCGAGTTCTCTATCCTGAGGGCGATCGTGGCTTGCTCGACCCGATCCAACACCATATCTCTGATCTCTTCGTCGATATCATCGACGCGCTCGACGGAAAGCGTGTCGCTGAAACCGTCGAGGGATAGCTCAAAGGGAGTGGAGACTCGGAGTCTGGCCGTGATCTCGTCGCCATACTCTAGCGAGATGGACTCGATTCCATCCCCGAAACGAACCTCCCCGGAACGCGTTACGATCGGCGGCGCGGCAGCCAGAAAGGCCGCGAGCTCCTCGTTGTCGAGCTCGATGCTGCCTCCCGATGAAGGAATGGAGCCGATCACATGAAGCACGGGACCTCCACCGGGCGCCGAGAGGGCGAGATCGAGATCGAGGTCGGCCGGTAGCGGACCATCGAACACAATGGTCCCTCGGGGGGACGCGAATCTGAACCCGAAATCGGATACGCTCAGATCGGTCTCGACCTCTTCCGGCTCGATTTCGAAGGGGGTCGAGATCACACCGGTGACCTGCGCGAGCTCGAGATCGCTTTGGGCGACACCGATCTGGAAGCGGTCCTCCGCATCGATTGCGACCGGATTGCCCACGCGATCTTCTGTCTGAACCGTGGCGAACACGCGAAGCTCTTGGGCGCCGTCACCGGGAACGATCTGGGCGCCGGAGAGATCGATCGAAGTCGACGTGTTGGATCTCGCATCGATCCAGGTCGATTCGGAGACAGGCGCGCCCTCGCGCAGATAGGTTGGGATCGAGATCTCCACTTCTACGCCCATGGCGAACATGTTGTCGTAGCTGATGTCGAGTGAACCATTGAGGATCTCCGCGCTCTCGATGCGGATGCGATCATCGAGTGGGAAGGCGGACTCGAAGGTTTGGATTACTGATTCCGGTTCGCCTTGAATCGCATCGGCGACGAGCTCGCTTCCCAGAGACACGATGGCTTCGACCGTTGCGTCGGGATCGATCCAAACGGTGTTCTCGCCACTGCCGGGAGAAGTGCCATCGACCAAGACAATCAGATCTCTCGAGAGAGTGGCGCTGCCGATATCGAGCTCCACCGTGTGTGTCTGATCGGGCAAGATCGGCGAGTCGATGGTGGTCTGAGCCAACAGATCGCCATTCGGCGTCCGGAGCTGCAAGAGACGGCTGGGTTCCGGCATGCCGGTTTCGAAGACCGCTACAGGCAGACCATTGTGAATCGACACGGCGATCGATCCTTCAGTGATATGAACCAGCTCGTGCTCGATGACGTCTTCGATTGTCACCGCCGCATGAAATGTGAAGGTGTCTACTTTTCCCGTGAAGGGACCGGGACGAACTTCGAGTTGAGACGCGAGATCGGAGAAGCGGAACGAAATCGGTGAGGCATCGAAGGGGACATCGAGATCGAGATCCAAGATGCTGTAGCTCGATGTGTCACTGGTGGAGCCGGCGATCAGGGCTTCGGCGAGAGGAATGGGATCCAAGGCGAAGTCGAGCTCGAGCCCGAGCGACGCCGGGTCAGCCGGATCATAGACGACCAGGGAATCGAGCTCTTGGAGCAACTCCGAGGCTTCCCACGCTTCGCCGAAAAGAGGTACTGCGTACGAAGCGTCCCAAGACGGAGCCTGGGGCGATTCGAGGCCGCAGCCCAAGATCAGTGGCGCCATGATGGTCGCCAGCAGCTTGAAAACAGGAGCGACGGGTCTTTTGGTAGTCGGCATGCGCGATCCCCCTCTTCGCCGACCCTGCGCGAGTGTTGCGAACGGATCGACAGTTGCAAGATCGCGTGGTGCGCACGGCGGTTCAATAGTGAACCGTGGTCGAATGCTGCTCAAATGCGTTCAAATATGGAGCACGAAACCGCTGCTATCGCGCGTCCAGCTCTTTGAGCTTCCGGTAGAGCGTGCGTTCGCTGATACCGAGGGCTTTGGCCGCGCGCTTTCGATTGCCGTCAAAATCGAAGAGGGCGCGCTGGATCATCTGGCTTTCCATTTCGTCCAACGATGCGTAGTTGTCTTCATCGGGAACCAAGATGGGGCCCGGCTCCCTCGCCGGTGCGGAGATCGGATCGATCGGTGTTCTGGACGCCTGAGGGGCGGGCATGGCCTGCATTTGCAGCAGGATGGTCTTGATCTCCGCGATTTCCGCTCGCAACGCGACGAGGCTTTGGTAGAGAGCCGCGCGTTCCATCTCTTCTCTAGATCGCACGATCGGGGCGGGCAGGTTTGCGCTCGAGCCTGAAACGAAGGAGTGAATCTCCGAGGGAAGATGGTCTCTTCGCACCGGTTGGCCCTGAGCGAGGAGCACGGCGCGTTCCGCTGCGTTGCGTAGTTCGCGTACGTTCCCGGGCCAGCGATGTTCGCGGAGCGTGTCGAGGGCGAGGGGATCGGTGCCGCCGTAGATGACACTGTTGCGTGCGGCGACCTCCGCGGCGAAGTGCTCCCACAGGGTCGGGACGTCCTCCGCATGCTCTCGCAGCGGGGGAACCTGAATCTCGACGATCTTCAGCCGGTAGTAGAGATCTCGGCGAAAGTCCCCCTCTTCCACGGCATCGCCCAGGTTCTTGTTGGTCGCGGCGATCACGCGACAGCCTGTCTGGATGTCGACGTTTCCACCGACACGAGCGAAACGACCGTCTTCCAGCACGCGCAGGAGCTTGATCTGGGTGCTTAGGTCGATCTCTCCGATCTCGTCGAGGAAGAGCGTCCCGCGGGATGCCGCTTCGAACTTGCCCTTGCGAGCCGAATCGGCACCGGTGAACGCGCCCTTCTCGTGGCCGAAGAGCTCCGATTCGAGCACGCTGCTCGCGAGTGCGGCAGCATTGACGGCGACGAAGACCTCACCCCGTCGGGCGCTCACGCCGTGGAGCGCCTTGGCGACCAGCTCCTTGCCCACACCGCTCTCGCCTGTGATGAGCACCGTCGCAAAGGTGGGGCCGATCAGGCGGATCATGTTCCGGAGTTCCTGAACGGCGCGGGAGGTTCCCAAGATGTTGAATTGGTTGTGAGTCAGAGCTTTGCCGAGCAGGGCTTCGAGTCGCCGGGCCAGGCCGTGACCACCGAGAGGCTTCTCGACCAGCTCGTCGACGCCGGCCCGCAGGAGTCGATCACGCTCGCTGGCGTCGATCGGATCGATCACCGCGAGGGCCATTAGCATCGGGGCTTTTCGGCGCGCTGTCGTGAGCAGATGGGTGGCGTCGCAGTCGGCGAGAGGGTGATCGAGCACCAGCACCGCGGGCGCCTCGTTGTTCAGGCGCGCTAGGGCCTCGGAGCCGTCGGTGGCGCTGAGAACCCCGAAGCCGATTCGATCGGCGACGGTGCGGACCAGCTCCCGCATCTTCGGATCCGCGCTGGCTACCAGGAGCTTCATTTCCATGGCTCCGATTCTACAGCAGCCCTGATCGCCGGCGCAGCCACAGCTCCAAACCCAGCGACACCGCCATCAGGGCGAGCATGAATCGGCTTCGGCCCGGTCGCGCTCGCCGGATGATGGATCGTCGTTCGGTGCCGGCCGGCAGGGAGGAGACGAGAGGATCGAGATCGGTCGCCGTTGTGGCGATTCCCCCCGACGCCGAGGCGATGCTCTGCATTGCGTTCGGGCGCGCCCGCGGCTCCTGCATCTCCCGATCGAGCCGGACGACTGCGAACGAGCCAGAATCGACGGCAGAGGACGCGATCGAAGCGGTGTAGCCATAGGAGCCGGGAGGCAGGCCGGCGGCACGTCCCTCATAGCGGCCCTGCGCCACCTTGGTGAGTGGAATGCGAGCCACGATCTCACGGTTGGCGCCCGTAATTCGTAGCGTTAGCGCTCTGTCGTCGGCGGATTCAGCGGTCTCCGTGGCCTCGAAGAACAGGGAGTCCGCCGGGGACAGCAGGGCGCGGATCGGTGTGACCGAGAACGCCTTGGCGCGTGTCCGCCCGGACGCCCAGCGAACCAGTGATGTCCAGAATATCCGTGCGGTGGACCGTCCGGAACGCAGCGAAGCCAGCTCCCAGCGCCAGGTTCCCGCGATCGAGAGGGAAGCGACACGGCCGCGCCCCCAACTGCCCACCGCGAGCAAAGGCGTGTCGTGCGATCCGACCAGAAGCTCGCCTGATCGAAGTGTCGCGATCGCCGCCGAACCTGCCGGAGGCAGCTCTCGCCACGCGTTCGTCGAGATCGTTCCGCCACCCAGCGCCTCGTGATCGAGACGTGCCACCGGGGTCGCCAAGGCGCTGGGATTCGTAGCTTTGGAGCCCAGGATCAAGGGCAGTCGCTCCGAGAAGCGGCCCAAGGGGAAGCGATCGCTCTCTTCCCACACAATGAGCCCCATGCCGTTCTCGGCGATGGAGCGCGCGATCTGCTCGGCCTCGATCGACGGGGAGCCCGCCAACAGAAGCACTTCGATCTCATCGAGATCGGCCCGCGAGTAGAGCGAACTCGAGCTCTGATCGAACCCCTCGCGCAGCGCGCTCTTCTCACCGACCTGCACCACCGATCGCACATCGAATCCCGGATCGGATCGCAGGGCGCGCAGAGACGCCGCCAGGTCCGGGGAGGGAGCGCCGGCGAGAACGAGCACGGGAATCGGAGAGTCCGACACGCGGACCGCTTCGTTCCAGATGTTGTTGGATGCGATCAGCTCGCCCGGCTGCACCGGTATTTCGACGCGCAGCACCTGTGTGCCCGCGGGAAGCGGAGGCAAATCGATCGGCACTTCTGCCGGGCTTGGCCCGGGTGGCAGCTCCGTGTCGGCCAGGAGCGAATCGCCCCAGTAGATCTTCGCGTCGATCGACCCTTCTCGCTCGTCTCGGGCGGAGATCTCGATACGAGCCGCGAACGCCGAGTTCCAGGGGATCGGATCGGGACAGCGAAGGCCCGACACCCTCCAGTCGACCGGCCCCTCGCGCGATCCGATGGTGACGGTATGCACCGGTCGGCCCAGCGCCAGCGCAGCCCGCTCCGGAGACGCGATCGCGTTGTGCGCGCCGTCCGAGATCAAGATCACGTTCTTGATCTCGGGGACGAGGTCGAGTCGGGACAGGGCTCGCGCCAGATCCGTGCCCGTCGAGTCCTCGATCTCCTCTACCCGCCAGGCGCGCTTGCCCTCCGCCGCGCGAAGAGAATCGAGCACGCGATCCGCGATCTGGAATTCTAGTCCATGTCACCAATCCGC
>CAZFNT010000138.1:0-9072 GCA_964520315.1 uncultured Gemmatimonadota bacterium | reverse complement strand
CATGCCCCTCCATCTCGAGGAGGTTCTTCAGAACAACGCGCACCTTGCGTTCGTCATCTACGATCAGGATTCTGGCCATGGTCAATCCTCCCCCGCGATCTTCCCGGAGAGTCGGAAAGCCGGCAAGCGAACGTTGAATCTCGCCCCACCCGATGGGGGCTCTTCGAACTCGATCTCCCCTCCGTGGTCGCGAACGATCTTCCTCGACACCGCGAGTCCAAGCCCCGTGCCCGCGGCACCTCGCGTCGTAAAGAAGGGCTCGAAGATGCGCTCACGATGTTCCGGCGGCACTCCGGGCCCGTTATCTTCGATCCGCAGCTCGATCGCATCTCTACCGCGGAGTGTGCATGCAGACGCCCTTATGCGTAACCGAGCCTGCGATCGATCGCCCTGAGCCTCTAGTGTCGAGACGGCATTGATGATCAGGTTCAGGAGCACCTGCTCGACTCGATCCGAGTCGGCGGCCGCGAGCGCCAGCCCCTCCTGGCCCTCTATCCGACATTCCACACCGCTGGTTTCGAGACGCGCCTTCATGCCGGAGACGATGCGGCCGGCGAGTGCAACGATGTCGATCGCCTCGATCGTGAGCGACGAAGGTCGCGCCAAAGAGAGGAACTCGGCCACCAAGCGGTCGATTCGCGACACTTCGCTCGGAATGAAGCCGAAAAGCTCGTCCTCTTCGGATCCGGATGCGTACTTCCGCCTGATCACATCGGCCGAACCCTTGATGATCTCGAGAGGGTTGCGGATCTCATGGGCGATGGCCGGCGCCAACCGACCGATCACGGCGAGCTGCTCCGATTCTCGAAGTGCGTCCTGCGCACGAATCAGCGCAATCACCGATCGTCCGAGAACTCCTATGACCGCCGCCAGGCCGAGAAATGACGCGAGCCCGAAAAAGTAGAGCGAGCGACGCTGGCTGCCGAGCACGCTCAGATACGCCGCGGCGGCGTCCACACCCAATGCCGCGCCGACTTCGCGGTCGCCTGACGCCGTCGTGGTCCAGATCGGTACCGCTGCAATGCGGAAGGGCTCGGACCCGATCGTGTGCAGCGCTCCGGTGGCTTCGTGCCCGTTCAGAGCGTGCCGGCAAACCAAGGTGTCTGACCCCAAGTGAGTGAAGCTACCTCCGGTCGCGGCGGGTGAACGTGTATCCAGCAACACCAGACCTTCGGCCTCAATGATGAAGAGCGCACCCAGATCGTTAGCCTCGCGGACCTTGTTCAGGTGGTGCTGCACTTCCCATGTCTCAGGCGTGCGCGGGTTTCGCAGCAGATCCAGCTCGCTGTGGCCCAGGCGCTGCGCAGTCGTGCGCGCTACGGAGAGAAGCCGTTCCCCGTGCAAGGCCTCGAAGCGGTTCTTTGTCTGGGAGTACCGCAGCCAGGAACCTGCGTTCAGCGCAATCAGGAAGAGAGCGGAGAATAGGAGCGCACCCAGCACCTGCCGCTTTCGTCGCGTCAGATCGACTTGGAGGGTGCGATCGCTTCCGTTCTCCACCCTTTGGCTACCTTTCGTCCGTCAAACAACGAAAAGGGGGCGGATCGAGTTCGACCCGCCCCCGTACTTGATCGCCGTGCCTGGGCTGTAGGACTAGAAAAACACAGTCAGAGAGAAGCGATCGGTTGCGTCCAGCAACCCCAGATCGGCATAGGCGTAGTCGAGAGCGATACCGATCGATCCCGACAAGTCGAGATAGATGCCACCGCCTGCCGATAGTCCTCCGGAGTCGTAGCCCTGGTCCGACGCACCGATGCCGGAATAGCCCGCGCGAAGGTAGTAGTTGTCGAGCAGGTTCAGCTCAGCTCCCAGGTTGACTGTCTCCTCCGCGAAGTTCTGCAGATCGGCGGCTCCGCTCACGGTCAGCAATGCTGATTCAGTGCTGATTAGATCGAAGCTCGCGGCGAAATTGACCGAAGCGGGAATCTCGTACGCTTCCGCACGACGGTCCACAGGAACGTCATCCACTTCGTCGGTCAGCCCCGACCCCGCGAACTCCATCTTGGGACCCAGATCGCGCATCACGATGCTGAAGCGAGCTCCGTGATAATCGGTGAGGTAACGAAAACCGACATCGAAACCGAAGCCCTGCGCGCTCACCGCATCGATCGCCTCGTTGATGTATTTCAGCGTGGCTCCTACCGCGACCCGATCGGTCATCTGGCGGGAGTAGGTGAATCCCGCCGCCACGGAGTAGGGCTCGAACATGCCGATGCCCTCATCCGCATCTTCCGTCGTTCGCAGCATCTCACCCGCACTGAAATAGTTGACGCTGGCACCGATCGCCTGATCGTCGCCCACGGCCATCGAGGCGCCAAAGTAATCTTGGGACATGCCCGCGAAATACTCGTGGTGAGTGAAGGTGGCGCTCGTTCCGTCAATAGCGGAGACACCGGCGGGGTTCCAGTAGAGAGCTTCCGAACCTTCGACGCCGGCAACAGCCGCGCCGCCGGTGGCGGTCATCGACGCACCAATAGGAACTCTCAGGAACTGGGCACCCGCAGTGCCAACCCGCGGGTCCGCCGCGAAGGCATCTCCCGCAAGGGCAGCCAGGGCGATTCCGCAAAACACCAAGTTGCTTTTCATGTTGTTTCTCCCGATCCGCGGCCCAAACAGGGACCGCGGTTCGTAGAGGGGGCCGGCATCAGAAGACACCCAGCTCCTCCGTGCCCTGGATAATGGCGAACTTGACGAATGTGGTGCCGATGTTCGGCGCATCGACATGCGCGACATAGACACCCGAAGCGGCCCAGAAACCGTCTCCGTTCTTCAAGTCCCAGCCTTCGATCGATGTTGTGTCTTCGACGTCGTCAGCGTCCACTTCCTCGGTTCGGTCGTTGTCCGATCCGGCGCCGTGCTCGAGCGTCCGCACAAGGTCACCCGCGACGGTGAAGATCCTGATCGTGCAGCGCTCCGGAAGGCCGAAGAACTTCACACGGCGATCGAACTGACTCTCGTCGTACTCCGATGTCGCGTAGTACGGGTTTGGCACTACGCGGATGTCGTCGAGATCGACTTCGGCCACCGACTGCTCATAGGTCTCAGAGATCTCCGGAACAAACTCGAATCGATCAGCCGGCGTGTTGACCCTGTTGGGTATCAGGGTCATGTCGGAGGGGATGTCCTCGAACGACCGACCTCCACGCACATCCGGCCACCACGCATAAATCACGTCCGCCGCCGGTCCCCAGTTGACATCATCGTAGATCGCATCCGGGGTCTCTGAGTAGTCCGAGTTCATGATGAACAAGTACTCACGGGTATGGTCGATTCCGTCGTCGGTGGAGGACCCCGGGTCCCACAACAGGTTTGCTGTCTTGTCGGCGAATTCGGACTCTACAAAACAGATGTTCAGACGCCTGGGCGGATCGACATCCGTGTCCCAAACTTCGCCCGGAAATGTCCCCACGCCGCTGGCGGGGTAACCCTGATCGCGCCGATAGGTCACGGCCTTCGAGTGGTGCGCAGGATCCTTGTTGAAGTCGATCAAGACCTCATGCACGTCTGCCGGGTCCAATTCAGAACCGAAGAAGAAGTGACCGTAGTCCATTCCACCACCCAGCACGGCACCGCCCCAATTGATGCCGGTCCACCACGCCGTTGTGTCCTCAGGGGCACCTGACATCACTTCTCTCGGATGGAAGGGCGGGTTGACGACTCGCACGATGACGCCATCGACCATCATGGTCGCCGGATTCCCATCCTGATCGGTCACACCGGAAAACACCGTGTCACCCAAGGTGGCATTCGTGAGATTCCACGTGTCGTCGGCGTTGAACGTGACGGCATAAGTCTCACCGGTTTGCAGCTCGGGGCGAACCATTTGGTACGTCACCACACCATCGGACGTGCCCTCGACATGGGTTGCCGTGTCTTGCTGCGCGGTGATCGTCGCGACCTCCCATCCAGCCGCGGCCTCCTTGGGAACGACCACGAATTCGTTTTGGCCGAGTGGTGACTCGAGTGTCCGCTCCAGGAACTCGGCGGGCTGATAGTCGTACGACGTGACGGCGTAGTGGTAGATGCGACCGTTCGTCAACCCTTCATCGACGAAGAAGTAGCGGAGGCCGGAGTCGGTGCCGATGTGAAGCTGGGTGATCTCGTACTCCTGAAGGGTATTGTTGAATACACGATCGCGAACCTCGGCCACTCCGTCGACCTTGTCGTACTCGGCGAGAAGCTCCCAGTCTCCGCTTTCTCCCGTTTCACTACGGTAGACCCGATAGCCCTGAAAATCGAATGCGTCGTAGCCGGCGGTCTCGGTCTCGTACACCGTTTCCAGGATTGGATCGCCCAAGCTGTCGTAGCCCACGACGACTTCCATCGAGCTCAGTGTGTCGGTTCTGACATCTCCGAGACCGAGCAAAACCCCGTACTCATCCTCGAAGAGCTCGGCGCTGTCATCCCAGGTCAGAGAAACCTGGGAATCGTAGGCTTCCGCGTGTGTTACGGGCGGCGGCGGCGGCGCCTGCTGAATGAAGTTGAAGGTGTACGCAATCTGCGCCTCTCGGTCGGTCTCGCGCACGGCGGTCAACGAGGCCAATGGGTCATCGGAGTTGGGGACCTCGGCCGCTATGATCGCTACGACGACTTCTTGGGACTCACCCGACGCGAGCGTGAAAGGACCGGTGATTAAGGCCATGCGCTTGTCGTTCGGGGCACCGTCGTTGACACCCTCTCCGGTGACCGGGTCGCCAGCGAAGTCGAAGGAGCCGTCGGGGCGAACGAGCCCATCGCGCGTCAACCCCTTCATCAAGTTGTAGCGCTCCTCATCGGTGTCGGGATCGGTGCCGTTAATGTAGAACGAGAACGCGCTCATTCCCAACACGCGCTGGCCCTCGATCTCTTCATCACCCTCGATGAACTCGTAGTCCTCCGTCTTGTTGAAGGTGACTCCGCCGCGGCGAATCACTGTGGAAGTCGGATCGGTTACGATCGGGCCCTGGAAAAAGTCGGCGCCCATCGCGGTGTTCCGGCCTTCCTCATCGGCGTTGTAGACGTAGCCGAGCGATGTCTCGACATCGGAACCCGTCAGGTCGTTTCCCGCCCCTCCGTTGTCGGGATCGAACCAGACCTCGGCATAGGAGTCCGCGTAATCCTGATCCGACTTGTTCGTGAGGAAGAAACGCAGATATACGATGTCGCCCTGAGCACCTTGCTTCGCGAACGCGAAGGAGTGCTGGGACACCTCTATCCCGAGAGGGGTTTGGCCCTCATCCGAAGAAAGCTCGGCAACCAGGTCGTTGAATGTGGCGTAGGTCGCCGCATCACCGACGACATCAAGGCCGGCAGGCCAGCCTGTGGGCAGGGCACCGCCCTTCGTCGCCATGAGAACCGCTTGCTCTTCCGCCCCGGGATCCGCGGCGAGTAGCTCCGCGACCGGAAGCAATTCGTTGGTGATCGCTCCCGGCTGGAATTCCGAATCGAACTCTACTTGGCTCACCTGGGGCGTGCCGTCGACGAGTGTTCCGAATTGGAACCCGCCGGCAAACAACACGTGATGCCCAGAGCCCCGAGGGAATTCGCCGCCAGCGTTCGAGCCGGCGATGTCGTACCCAAACGACCCGTAGTTTGTGATCTCGAGGCCCCAGTTGTTGACCCCAAGTGTTTGTTGATCACGAATTGCTGTCTTGTTCAGCCCCAGCGAGCCGCTGGGCTTCGCCAAGACCGCCGTTGTCGTGGCCAGCACGGCGACCGCCGCGGTGGCTCCGACCAGCGACATCTTGTTTCGATTCATCGACATCATCACTCCTCGATTCCGCATTGCTGCACTAGAAGCTGAGAACCAGGCCCACGCGGACTAGACGCGGAATATCCCAGAAAAAGGGGTTTGACAGCCGGTCGGCGTAGCGGGCATTGAAGAGATCGGGGTCGATCTGCAGGCTCGCGATCTGAGCCTCCGCGGCCGCCGACCCGAGATAGCCATCATCGGTGGCGGTGCCTGTACCGGTGTAGACATCAAGAGCGTTCGCTCGGTTGAACAGGTTCAGCACTTCGACGTACAGATTCGCCTTGGCGCCGGCTGTCGAGAACTCCTTGTTCGCCTTCATGTCCACTCTCGTGTTCCACGGGCGATACGAGTGGTTGATTCCCTCGATCGGCTCGAAACGGGGTACAGCGCCAAGGTCCATTGCGTTGTGGACGTCGGTCGCAGTGTAGGCGAGTCCACTGCCACCTTGCACAATGAAGTTCACCCCGGCGTTTTCCAGGGGATGCATGTCGAGAAGTTTCGGGCCCTCGCCGTCGCGGTTTCGAACATCGAAAGCGAGCGTGAATGTATGACGTTGATCGAAGTCGAGCGCCTTGGTGGTCT
Organism: uncultured Gemmatimonadota bacterium; assembly: GCA_964520315.1. Lineage (GTDB taxonomy): Bacteria. The sequence goes on along the minus strand of CAZFNT010000138.1, from coordinate 2,762 downwards.
TGGCGGTTTCGAAGTCGAGCCACACATTGTTGAAGGTGGAATTGTCGCTCGAACCGGTTCCGGCGGCCGATGAAAGCGTGTAGCTTGCGCGACCGCTCAGCTTGTTGCGACGCAGCATCTCGAATGCGAGATCCACGCCCTTGTTGGTGCCGACGTCGAGATTGAAGGGAGCGATGAATCCCGCGGGATCGCCATCCTGAGTCGACAGGTTTATCAGACCATCGGTGTCGCGATAAAACGCCGTTGCGTCGACAACCATGCCGTCACTCAGCTCGTGCTTCACACCCACTTCATACGCTGTTGTACGCTGCGCCTCCAAGTTGGGATTACCCACTTGTGCCGCGAATCCAGGCTGAATGATCAGTTTGTTGTACCAGGCTAGGCCTGAGTAGAGATCGTTCAGGTTTGGCTGTTGGAAGAACCGGCCGTAGTTGAGATGGAAGTGGGTCTGTTCGCTGACGGGGAAGCTGATGCCGACGCGAGGTGAGATCTGCGTCGAGGCGGTGTTCGATTCGAGGTCGTCCGCGCTCAGCACTTGGTCCGCCCCGGCGATGGGCAGTTTCACTCCCACTTGTGGCTCGCTCGACAAGTTCTTGAAAATGTCCGACTTGGAGTCGAGGTAGTCGAATCTCACGCCAGCATTTACGATCAGGTCCTCGAACTCCATTTTGTCTTGAACGTAGTAGGCGAAGAGAATCGGCTCCTTGGGGCCGGAAAGAAGATCGGCAAAGTCGTCTTGCCCATCGTATTTGTCGCCGCCGGCATCGTAGCCGTACGCATCGATAGAGCTGGTCCCGCCGGAGGGGAAGGCGTTGCGGTAACTCCTCAGTGTGTGTTGCTGCGCCTCGACACCGGTCTTGATTTCGTGGTCGAATCCAGTGGTGAAGATGTCAGTGAACTGGTGTACGATGCTCGCTCCGAGCTCGTATTTCTGCGAATTGCGATGAAGATAATCGTCGAAAGAAGTGCCGGCCTTGTAATAAAGGCCCGTGCTGTCGAAGTCCGACCCGAAACCCTGATACGCGGCGAGATCGTCGAAGAACACGCCGTCGCCTCGCTGATAGTCGGTCTCAAAAAACGACCCGCGAACCTCGGCAAAGGTGGCGTCCCCAAAGAAGAGCGTTGCCTTCAAACCGAAGTTGTTGGTGTAGTCCTCGATCCGGGGTGCGTGATTGGCGTTGTACCGCCAAGCGTCTCCTTCGTTGAGGGTTCGACTAACAGTGGTGTAGTCGAGCTGGTCACGCTGAGACCTCAAATACGACGCCTGCAGAGAGAAGCTCTCGGTGGGCTTGTAGGTAAGCTTCGCGGTGCCGTTCAGGCGCTCGGTCGAATTGTGGTGGAGGAACTGCCCGTCGGAGACACTGATCGGTGAGGGGTTCTTGTCGTCGGTGTTCTGATACTCGACCGACCCGAAAAACGTCAAGTTGTCGGAACCGAGCGGCCCACCCGCGGAGGCGTTGAACAGATTGTAGCCAAAGCTCAGTGTGTTGGCCCAGTTGCCCGCCGCCGCATCGGTCACGGCCTCGACGCGGCCGGTCCACTCTTCTCGGCCGCTCTTGGTGACCACATTGACGATGCCCGACATTGCGTAGCCGTACTCGGCGTTGAATCCACCGTTCTGCACGGCGACCTCTTCGATCGCACCCGACGAGACATCAGTGTTGTTGGTGCCTGAGAGCAGGTCGTTCTGGAGCACGCCGTCGACGTAGAAGGCGACTTCGTTTCCACGACCGCCGCGGAAGTGCATGTCGCCTTCGTCGTCCGAGACGACTCCCGCGCTGATCGCGACTGCTTGCTGGTAGCCACGAATCGGAGCGTCTTCGATCTCTTCACCGCTCGTCACTCGATACGAATTCGTGATGCTGGGCTGAATTAGCTCGCGCTCGGCGATCACGATGGTCTCGGTTCCTAGCTCGAGAGCGGTCGCCTCGAGAGCGATCGGAATGCGAGTGGTGAGATCGGGCGAGACCTTCACATTGCGAAGAACGAAGCTCTTGAATCCGATGTAGTCGACCCTCAAGTCATAGGAGCCCGCGGGTACATTGAGGATGTAGTAGTTGCCGTTGTCGTCGGTGCTGGAGCCGTAGAGGGTTCCGACGAGCACTACATTCGCCGCCGCCAGGCCGGCGCCGGAATCCTGGTCGGTCACCTTGCCTGCCACTTTGCCGGCGACGCCGGCAAGAGCCTGAGGTGCCGCCAGACCAGCCGCCAAGGCGACAGCCAGCAGATAAGTGCCAAATCTCGAGATCATAGGAAGACTCCCTAGTTGGGATGAGGGTTCGGGCATCGAAACCCCGGTCCATTTCGATGGAACCGTCCGTCGCGCTATTCCTGCTCCGTGTTGGGGCACGAGCGGGGCCGGCGACGACATACGGTACCCGTCTCCGCGAGAGATCCCATCATCTTCTGGCCGATCGAGGCCGACACTCCTGCGGGACGGGGTCGGGACGGTGCTCGATTGATTGGGGGGAACGCGCTCCGGCAGCGGGGATGCACCGGCGGCGAGAACCCCGAATCTTGAGCGAGATCAAATAGGTATGGAGCACTCCTCCGAAAGAATTCGTGGCCGGCCTCTCGCCATTCGGCAGATGCTGGATGCACCGCCTCACGGCGCAAGCCGCTGTGGTGAAGCGACTTACGGATTCCTAAGGTTGGACTGGGCGAGAGGCTAGCAGAGCGAAGAGTTGGGCACAAGACGGTCATGGGCCCACAATCCGCCACCTACGCTCCGAAGCCCGCCTTTGCATCCGCGTGACAGGTGC
>CAZFNT010000137.1:0-9082 GCA_964520315.1 uncultured Gemmatimonadota bacterium | reverse complement strand
GCTTTCGGGCCTACAGCCGCGACGCCGCGCTGAGGGTGAGGGTGCAGTCACGCTTCAGCTATACCCTCGAGTCGCTGATCCACGCGGGCTGGGCGGGGATCCGGGTCGCATCGGTGCCGGTGCGGGCGCGGGCGACACAGAGGCCTTCGAGGCTCTACCGGACGCTACCGGGCTATGTGCTGCGCTCCGGTGCGACGATCGCGCGCGCCTACTTGCGTTACCACGCCCCCGGAGTGTTCTTGGCGCTCGGTGGCGGGCTCGGGTTGATCGGCGCCGGCCTCGTGCTGGTGCATCCCGCCGCGGCCCTCGCGGCATCGCTGGCGGCGCTGGGAGCCGTGGCGGGTGCGGCGATCGCCGATGTCGCGGCGACCAGTCTGCGCATGACCGACGACGCCAGATCGCTCGAGAAGGGGCGGCGTTTCGCCGGTGGGCGGCCGAGCCGAGCGGCGGGGGTCGAGCCGAGCGCGGTTGCTCCTTTTCGGGCGGTGCGCTGATTTTTTGGGGGAGGACTGAGTAATGGGCGGGTGGAATCCGTGATTCGCCGCCAGGCATGCCCCGTGGCTCCGCGTCCTCCGAACGCGACGCCCTGCATGCGCGTGATGTGCCGGTGCGCGGCTCGCCCCACAACGATTCGCGGCGTGACTGCTCCCCCGACGGCACTCGGCGTCGGATCCGGCGCGTTCGGATTGGCCCCGCGACTGGACCTCTCCTGGACCTTCCACCCCTGGCTCGCGCTGGCGGTCCCGCTGGCGGCGGCCGTGCCACTGCACCACGGTCCCACCGGCGTGCGTTTCGGCGAATCCCTGACGATCGGCACCACATTGATGGCCATCGCGGCCCCCGGCGTCACGGTTCCGGCGTCGCTTCAAGGTATGTGGCGAGATCAGGCGCATGAGGAAGACGAGGGGGAGATCGTTCAACCCGGGGGGCGCTGGCTCACCTGCCCCCGGGCGCGCGCTGATCATTCGCGCCGGCCTCGGCCACCCGCCTACCCCACCGGCACCCACCAGTTCATCTTGAGCGCGAACATGTGCTCCCCCGGCGCGCCGAGCGCGTCGAAGAGGGAGCCCGGGTCGACTTCACGGCCGGTGAGCGCGGTCTCGGAGCGGTCGCTCTGCCAGACGAGGAAGAGGGTGCTCCCGGGGCGCCACTCCCAGCGGAGCACGGCGTTGCTGCGGAAGGAGTGGAAGCGGAAATCGCTTTGGGTGAAAGAGAACTCGTCATCGGCGTCGGTGACACGCCAGAGGCCGCCCTGGCCCTCGATCGTGGTGCTCTCTTCACCGTAGATTCGCAGCTCGTCGTCTCGGGGGCGGGCGAGCTCGCCGAAGGCGGAGTAGCGGCCGCTCGAGGCGAAGGGCTCGGCGTAGAGCTCGAAGGTGAGATCGGGAGTGATCGCCAGGTTGAGGCGGGCCTGGAGGAGGAGGGTCGCCTGGTCGAGGGACGCGAAGATGTAACGTTGCTCGTAAGTTTCGGTCGGTCCTCCGGGGAGGGTGGTCACGTACTGCCGAGTGTCGAAGTTGTAGTCGAAACTCGGGTCGAGCCGGGCCTCCCAACGCTCGGCCAGTCGCCAGGTAACGCCGCCCGATAGGGTGCCGCCGCCGCCGCCTGTCTCGTCCCACCAGCGGTAGGCGCGGGCGCGCCAGGTGAACGGACCGCTCCAGTTGCTGGCGAGGTTGGCTTCGCCTGAGGCCCCGAGCGCGGTTCTCATGAGCGGTCCCCCGCGGGTCTTTTTGTCGCTGAATCCCGCTTTTCTGGCTCCGAAGGCGAACGATGAGGTCCAGAAATTGCCCCAGACCAGATCGGCGGTCAGCTTCCCCTGCGTGGTGCGGTGGAGGCCATCGGAGTTGCCGAGGAGCTCGCCTTCGAATCCGACGTTCATCCTTTTGAAGGGGCCGATTCGGTCGTTCTCGCGCCAGGTGAGCGTGTGCCAGATCTCGGTGTCGTCCGCCGATCGCAGTCGACCGACATCGTTCAGCTCGAAATCGGGAGTTTCGACGCTTCCCCCGAACGACCAGAGCCAATGCTCTCCCTCGTGGCGGGCGACGCCGGCGCTGGTCATATAGCCGGTCATCGTGGTTCGGCTCGAATCGACGGCGACATGGGCGGCATCGGGACGGTGGAAGTAGTGAGCGGAGGAGTGCTGCACTTCGACTAGCGCCGGCGGATCTCCGCGCAGATGGCTGAAACCGAGGTTCCAGAAGGCGAAATACTCGCCGCCCCGCAGCCGCAGATTGCAGTCGGTGCCCCCGGAGTAGGCGCGGCGAGCCATCTGGGTGGAGAGATCGCTGCCAGCTTCGAAGGAGCGCTCGATCCCGGTGAGCAGAGCGCCGATCGTCGATCCCTCCGATCCGATCTCCTGCTGGAGTCGCAGCACACCGTACTCGCTGCGCGGCTCGATCTCGGCTCTGCGCGAGCCTTCGATCGTGGCATGTTCGACGCTGGTCAGCGCCGCGAGGGCGCCGACCGAGAGCCCCGATTCGAGACGGCCGGTCAGCTTGCCGGCACCCAGAATCGTCGTGTGATCGGGTTGCTCCAGAACCGGGCCGGCCGTCGCGACGCCACGCGGCGCGGATCCGATCCGCCTGGAGTAGAAGTAGCCGGGACCCGGTCCGCTCAGAAGCTGAGCTCCCTCGGTGAAGAAGGGCCGCTTCTCGTCGAAGAAAGTCTCGAATGCGCTCAGATTCACTTCCGCCGGATCGGCTTCGACCTGGCCGAAGTCGGGGTTGACGGTGGCGTCGAGTGTGAGGTTCGGTCCGATCCCCATCTTGAGGTCGGCCCCGACGCGCGGCTTCCCCTCGAAGCGATCGAGCCACCGACCATCTCCCGAAGGCAGATCGGCGGTCGCGGCGGCGTAGGGGAGGAGCTCTATGCGTCGCGAGGGCTCGATCCCTTCGATGCCGGCGAGCGCACCCATTCGCGATGCCCATCCGGTCTCGTCCCTCGAGATATGGATCCAGTACGAATCCTCGTTGCGGGTGGGCACCCAGCGGTTCAGGTTGAGTCCCCATTCGCGGGTGTCGTTGAAGCGAAGCTGAGAGAAGGGGATTCGCAGCTCCGCCGACCAGCCTTCGTCGTCTATGGCGCTCTTCCCCTCCCACACCGGGTCGAAGGAGTAGTCGCGCCGGTGCTCGCTGTCGCTCGAGTGGTAGTAGTCGGCCCGCACATCGGTGGCGGTGAGGGCGAAGCTGTAGGCGGTGCGCCGATCGCGATAGGTGTCGAGCGAGACGATGATCCGCTCCGAGCTGCCGACCTGATCCCTGCGGCTGACGTTGGCCAGAATCTCTTCCGGATCGGTGGACATCCTCGCGCCGACATAGAGGGCTTCGTCATCGTACGCGAAAGATACCCTCGTTTCTTGGGTCGAGGGCAGCCCCGGGTCGGGGTCTTTCTGCGTGAATCCGATGATCGGCGTCGCTCGCGACCAGATCGGCTCGTCGAGGCGCCCGTCGACGTGTATCGCCCCCCTTTCGACCGGGAACGCGCGCACGATCGGCTGCGCCTCGACGGAGGAGGCAGCGAATGCAAGGGCGAGGATCGGGATCAGAGCCGCTGCCATGAATCAAACTCTTCTCGCACGGAGACCGGAAGGATATGCTGGCACGACTCGCGCGCACGCACCACCAGCAAGGCTACGGGATCAACGCCTTGTCGGTGTGCGGGATCGTCCACTCCCAGAAAGGTTCGTTCAACGATGCATCGTGGCTACACACTCTCCGCGCTATCGCTCCTGGTCGCGGTCCCCGCGCTGGCTCAAGGCGTTCTCGAGACCGCCACGCTAGACCGCTCCGAGGAGTTCGTCGAGCTGATCGCCGGTGAGCTCGCCGGCATCGACGGCCTACCGATCGACGCGCTCACTTTCTACTCCTGGAAGGACGGCTCCTTCTCGCCGATCCCCCATCAGGTCGACGAGGTCGGCCCGAACGGCGGCTATTTCGGCAGCGACGAAGATCCCGGCAATTTCGATCCGAACGACGAGATCGTTTTCGTTCTCGAAGACGCCGGAGACAGGGTCGCCACCGATGTTTGGGCGCCGAACGGCGATTCGAGTCGCTGGGAGGTCGAGGCCGAAGATCCCCTGAACCCGGGTGAGAAGAGCTGGGTCTACATCTTCACCGGTGAGGACGTTCTCGGATCGTCTGCCGACTACATGCAGGTGCTGGGCAGTAACCCGCTGGAGCTCAGCACTCCGTACTACCAAGAGGGCTTCGAGGAGAACGGACCCGCCACTCAGACCGACATGATCGTCTTCTCTCCCCGCGGCAACGGGCAGGACTCGATGGACCGCCTCAAGCTGCGCACCAAGCTCTTCAGCTTCAGCGGCTGGGACACCGAAGACGACAGTGATATCGACCCGGAGCGTTGGAACGTCAAAGACGGCCCGATCCGGATCATCAACAGCTTCTGGGTTTCACTGGGCGAACTGGTCGACCTGACCCACGCGACCGTCACCTTCTACCCCCAGATGACCACGGTCGACAACGATGTGAACCAGATCACCTGGCCCGAGCTGAGAGCGATCGTTTGGCTGGAGGACTTGAACCATGCGGCCGGGTCGACGGGCGGGTTCTGGTACCACGATAATCGCGGGCCCAACCCTGAGGCCGACGTCACCTTTTCCGACCAGGTCGACGGTGGCGGAGAGCAAGATACAGCGGACGATCCCGCTCTCTTCTACGAATGGGCGAGCGACACCTACGGGCGGATGATCTTCATTCAGTCGGTTCAGCCGATCCTCGATCAAGGCGGCAACGTGAGTGCCCACGCTTACTACTGTGATGCGTGTGGCTCCGCCCCCTGGCCCGACTCCGGTGATATGGAGAAGTGGGGCGAGTTCGGCACCTGGATCAAGAAGATTCCGGTTTCCAACTTCTCGATCCTGGCCTGGAATTTCCGCCTCGACGGAGCGAACCCCGAGACCAGCATCGGTGGCGAGTACGGTCGTCGCTATCTCAACCACGTGACCAAGTCGGTCACGACGCAGCTCAGCACCTCGGTAGAGGGCGACGCGCCGGGTTCGCCGGCGATCGGCATGAGTTTGGCGCAGAACGCTCCGAACCCATTCAACCCCAGAACCCAGATCGCTTTCACTACGGCGGAGGCGGTCTCCAATGCGAGGCTCGGCGTGTTCGATCCGAGCGGGCGTCTGGTTCGCACCTTGGTGCGAGGTGCGATCGAGGCCGGTTCGCACGTGGTCACCTGGGATGGGCGCGACGAGGCGGGGTTGGTGCTGCCATCGGGGATCTACCTCTATCGCCTCGAAGCGGGGGAGCAGGTCTTGACGAGGCGGATGGCGCTGGTCAAGTAGCCGGCGAGAGCAGAGTCAGGGACATGACATCTCGCGGGGCGATCCTCGTTGCGACTACGGCCGCGCTGACTGCGTTGGCGAACGTGATGCTTCGCGCCGGGATCCTTCGTTTCGGCGAGCTCTCGCTGACGGCGCGTGGGCTGATGCCGACGATTGTCGGTCTTGCGCGGCAGCCGCTCTTTGTGGCGGGTTTCATCCTGTACGGGGCAGCGGCGATCGTCTGGCTCAGCGCCATATCGATCGAGGAGCTGAGCACCAGCTATCCGGTGTTGGTCGGCATGACCTTCGTGCTTGTCACCGCCTGCGCGGTTCCGATCTTCGGCGAGCATTTCTCTATTCTGAAGGGTCTTGGCATTCTTGTGATCCTCTTTGGGGTCGTATTGGTGGCACGCGCATGACAACTACTATTGGGAAGTCCGCGATCGGAATCGGCATCGTCGGGTACGGATACTGGGGCCCGAAAGTCGCGAGGAACTTCGCGCAGCTCGACGACAGCGAGGTCGTGGGTATCTGCGATTTCGACGACGAACGCTTGGGCCGGGCGGGTCGAGACCACGCAGGCGCGCTCATGACAAGAGACTATTCCGAGCTTCTCGATCATTCTCAGCTCGATGCGATCGCCATCGCGACGCCGGTCTCCACGCACTTCGATCTGGCGATGGAGGCTCTCCGCGCCGGCAAGCATGTCTGGGTGGAGAAGCCGCTCACCGATGCCCGCGATCAGGCTGAGTCGTTGATCGAAGTGGCCGACCAGAGAGGTCTTGCTCTGCTCGTGGACCACACTTTCGTCTACACCGGAGCGGTGCGGAAGATCAAAGAGTTGGTTTCGAACGGTGAGATAGGAGACATTCGCTTCTACGATTCCGTACGCGTCAATTTGGGGCTCTTCCAGCACGATGTGGATGTGCTGTGGGATCTTGCGGTTCACGATCTCTCGATCATGGGATTCATTCTGGACCAGACCCCCGTGGCGGTTTCCGCGACCGGAATGGGACATGTTCCCGGGCAGATGGAGAACGTCGGCTATCTCACGCTCTTCTTCGAAGACGACATGATCGCCCACATCCATGCCAATTGGCTGGCGCCCGTGAAGATTCGGCGTACGCTGATCAGCGGAACGAAGAAGATGATCGTGTACGACGATCTGGAGCCGAGCGAGAAGATCAAGATCTACGACAAGGGCATCATCCTCGATACCGACAAAGACGCCCTGTACTCCACGATCGCCGGCTACAGAACCGGTGATGTTTGGAGTCCTCAGATCGACCTCACCGAGGCGCTGCAACGCGAGGCCGACCATTTTCTGAAGTGCATCCGGGAGGGGAGCCGACCGCTGACCGACGGTGAAGCGGGGCTCTATGTCGTGCGCGTGCTCGAAGCGGCCCGGCGCTCGATGGATGCGCGGGGCAAGCCCGTGGAGATCTCGAATGGATGAGCGGCATATGATCCCTTTTCTCGATCTCAAGGCACAGTACGACGCGATCCGTTCCGAGATTCAGGCGGCGATCGACGAGACGATCGAGAGCTCCCGATTCATTCTCGGTCCGCAAGTAGAGGCGTTCGAATCGGAGTTCGCTTCGTACTGCCAAACCGATCATGCCGTGGGCGTCAGCTCTGGCACCAGCGCGCTTCAGCTCGCCCTGATCGCCGCGGGAGTCGGTCCAGGCGACGAAGTCGTCACGGTCTCGTGCACCTTCGTGGCCACGGTTGCCGCCATCTATCATGTCGGTGCGCATCCGGTGCTCGTAGATGTCGATCCCCGATCACTCACCCTCGATCCGGGGCAGCTCGAAGACGCGATCAGCAATCGAACGCGCGCCGTGATTCCGGTTCATCTGCACGGCCAGATGGCCAACATGGATCCGATCATGGAGATCGCTCGTGACCGCGGGCTAGCTGTGATCGAAGATGCGGCCCAGGCGCACGGCGCGGAGTATCGTGGGCGGCGCGCGGGCTCGATCGGCGACCTGGGGTGTTTCAGCTTTTACCCGGGGAAGAACCTCGGTGCCTATGGCGAGGCCGGTGCCGTAGTGACCAGGCGGGCTGATCTTGCCCAGACCCTGCGAGTTCTGAGAGACCAGGGGCAAGACCGCAAGTATCACCACATTTTTCCAGGCTTCAACTTCCGTATGGACGGGATCCAGGGCGCGGTACTGCGCGTCAAATTGAGATACATCGAGGAGTGGACCGAGGCTCGACGGCGTCACGCTTCCCTCTATGGCCGGCTTCTAAGCGGCGGCGCGGCAGCTGTGCCGATCGAAGTGGACGGGAATCGTCATGTCTATCATGTGTACGGAGTGAGGGTGTCTCGGCGCGACCGGGTCCAGACGCATCTCGAAGAGGGGGGAGTCAGCACTGGAATCCACTACCCGGTCCCGGTCCATTTGCAGCCCGCATTCGCGGAGCTACGAATGCATCAAGGCGATCTTCCGGTCACTGAAGATGCGGCGGATTCGCTGCTTTCGGTGCCGATGTTCCCCGAGATGACCGACGACCAGATCCGAAGCGTCTGCGAGGCCTTGGATCGAGCTGTCGCGCGAGCGACGGAGGAGGCAAGCAGAGGTGATGACTGAATCCCCGCAACGTGTGCTGATCACCGGAGGCGCTGGCCTCATCGGGTCCCATATCGCCGATGGAATCGCGAAGGGCTGGGTAGACAGAAACGTATCCGAGATCGTCGTGTTGGACAACTTCGTCCGAGGGCGCCGCGACAATCTACGGTCGGCCCTCGAGCACGCCCGGATCACGATCGTCGAAGGTGATATTCGGGATCGCCCGATTCTCGCCGAATTGATGGATGGCATCGACATCGTCTTCCATCAAGCCGCGATCAGAATCACGCAATGCGCCGAAGAACCTCGACTCGCCACGGAGGTGATGATCGACGGTACCTACAATGTCCTCGAGGCGGCGGTCGAGAAGAAGGTCGGAAAGGTCGTTGCCGCTTCATCAGCTTCGGTCTACGGAATGGCTGAAGTGTTTCCGACGACGGAGAGCCACCACCCCTACGACAATCGCACCTTGTACGGCGCCGCCAAGTGCTTCAACGAGGGGCTGCTCAGGAGCTTCAACGAGATGTTCGGCCTGGACTACGTGGCGCTCCGCTATTTCAATGTCTACGGTCCGAGGATGGACATATACGGGGCGTACACAGAGGTGCTGATTCGATGGATGGAACGGATCGAGAAGGATGAGCCACCGCTGATATTCGGCGATGGTGAACAAACGATGGATTTCGTGTTCGTGGAAGACATCGCGCGAGCGAATCTGCTCGCCGCGTGGGCGGATGTGAGTGATCGGGTCTACAACGTGGGGTGCGGCCGCGAAGTGTCGCTCAACGAACTCGCCGCCGCGCTGACTCGTGTGATGGGCTCTGATCTTCGACCTGAGTACCGTGAAGAGAGACAGGTCAATCCCGTGCCGCGCCGCCTGGCCGACACGGTTGCCGCCGAGCGAGACCTGCGATTCCAGGCGACCGTGGGGCTCGACGAAGGGCTGACGCGACTCGTTGAATGGTGGCGCTCCGAGCAAGCAGAAGAGAGAGCTGGCAACGCGGAATGACGGAGTCCGATCGTGAGAAAGCGATCCCGATCGCCCGCCCGTGGATAGGGGAAGAGGAGATCGACGCGGTCTCTGGCGTTCTCCGTTCGGGGTGGATCACGCAAGGGCCGCAGGTCGCCGCGTTGGAGCAAGAGTTCGCCGCTGCCGTGGGCGCCAAGCAAGCATGCGCCGTCTCGAACTGCACCACGGCTCTGCACCTGGCCCTTCTTGAATTGG
>CAZFNT010000136.1:0-9105 GCA_964520315.1 uncultured Gemmatimonadota bacterium | reverse complement strand
GGCGATCGACCGGACGACTCGGTCCTGAGGGAAGCCACCGATCGAGAGGCGCGGGCCGACGCGTTGCTCGCCCGGCTGCTCTCCTCCCGTCGCAGCGTCGACTTGGGAGAGCGCGACTTTTACCGGCTGGTGCGGTCCCGCGAGTACCTTCCGGCCGAGCAGTTCATGGAGATCGTCGAGCAGCGTCTCGCCAATCCGTGCGAGCGATCCAGCCACAGACCGGCCATCGTGATCTCGGGTCTGGTTCCCGAGCCGATGGGGATCTTCGATGCCATCGAGGAGGCCGGCGGCACGGTGGTGGGCGACGATATGGCCTGCTCGGGGCGCCGGCTCTACGGTGAGGGATCCTCGGCCGAGCCTCTTCGCCGCATGGCCGAACGTCTGCTGAGCGGCCCACCCGACTCCACACGGGGCTCCGAAATCCAGAGTCGCGCCGATCACCTCGTGGCACTTGCGCAAGCCGGCGGCGCCAAGGCGGTGCTCCACTTCCTGGTCAAGTTCTGTGAGCCCGAGCTCTTCTACCTTCCCCAGATGAAGCCGACCTTGGAAGCCGCGGGGCTTCGATCGATTGTCATCGAAGCCGACGTGTGCGAGCCGTTGCCCAGCCAGGCCGTCACCCGCGCCCAGGCCCTCGTGGAGACTCTGACATGAGCGCGCTCGACTCCCTCCGTTACCATGTCGGCGCGAACCTCATCGGGTCGGGTGTGCTGCGATGGCAGCGCCTGCAGCTCGAGCGAAAGCTCGCGAATCCGAACTGGTGGAAGCATGAGCACATTGCGCCGCCTCTGCTGAGCTCGGGACGGCTGAAAGAGCTGATCAGCCGCCACTACCTGAAGGGGAAGTTCGCGCCGGGTCACAAGAAGGTGGCCTGGATCACCTCGGGCGCACCGATGGAGTTCCTGGTGGCGCTGGGCTACTTCCCGCACTACCCGGAGAACCACGGGGCGATGTGCGGCATTCGTAGAATGGGCGACGAGATGAGCGACGAAGCCGAAAACGCCGGCTGGTCACGCGATATCTGCTCGTACGCCCGCACCGACTTCGGTGCCATGCTCTCGAACAAGGGGCCCGCTGGAGCGCTTCCCCGTCCCGATCTGCTTCTGTGTTGCACCAACATCTGCCAGACCGTGATGTACTGGTACAGAGCACTCGCCCACCACTTCGACGTTCCTCTCATCGTCATCGATACACCCTTTCTGTACGGCGAGGCTCAGCAGCGTGACCTGGACTACACCAAGACCCAGATCGAAGAAGCGATCGCCACGGCCGAACGGGTTGCGGGACGATCTCTCGACCCGAAAAAGCTCGACGAGGCCACGCGCCTATCGAAACAGGCAACAGATCTGTGGAAGGCCATCATCGAGTCGGCGCAGCATCGCCCGGCGCCGATCACGGCTTTCGACCAGTTCATCTGCATGGCTCCGATCGTCGAAATGCGTGGCGAGGCTTTCACGGTCGACTTCTATGGCACCGTGCTGGACGAGCTCAATGAGCGCAAGAAGAAGGGAATCGGCGCCGTGAAAAACGAGCGCCACCGACTGGTCTGGGACAACTTGCCGATCTGGTTTCGGATCAAGTGGCTGGCCGAGCTCTTGGCCGAGCGGGGCGTGGCGATGGTGGCCTCGACCTACACCAACGCCTGGGGCGAGCTGGCGGACATGATAGATGTGGCGAATCCGCTCGATTCGGCGGCGCGTGTGCACCTGCACCCGATCTTGAATCGCGGCACCGGTCACAAGCTCGATCTCATCACCGGCATGGTGCGCGGATTCGAGGCCGATGGAGTCATTCTGCACTCCGACCGCAGCTGCAAGCCCTATTCCATCGGCCAGGTCGATCAGACCGATCGGATCAGCAAGAGCACCGGCGTCGCGGCGCTCCTACTCGAGGCGGATCACAACGATCCACGCGCCTTCGCGGAAGGCCCCGCCCGCAACCGCCTGGAGGCTTTCCTGGAGCTCTTGGAGGACGCCGCGTGAGCGATGTGCTCGCGATAGGAATCGATGCGGGCTCCACGACCACCAAGGCCGTTGGTGTCGACGCCGCAGGTAGCATCAGATGGCATCTCTTGGAAGAGACCGACCCCCGCCTGCGGCAGCAACTCGAGCGGATGATCGGGGAGGCCCGCGAAGCCGCCGGGAACGAATCGGCGGCGGTGGTCGCAACAGGTCACGGACGTCGCCTTGCGATGGCCGATCGCGCGGTTACCGAGATCACTTGTCACTGCAAGGGTGTCTACGCCCTGACCGGTCATGGCGGCACCCTGATCGACATCGGTGGCCAGGATTCCAAGGTGATCGTCGTGGGCGATACCGGCAAAGTGGTGAACTTTGCAATGAACGACAAATGCGCCGCGGGCACGGGGCGTTTCTTGGAGGTCGCTGCCCGGCGCCTGAAGCTCGACATCGGCGCGTTTTCCGACGCCGCTCTGCAAGCCGAGAGGGACCGGGACATCTCCTCGACCTGCACCGTATTCGCCGAGTCGGAGATTGTGTCTCTCATTGCCGAGGGGTGGCCGGTGGGGGAGATCATCGCCGGTCTCCATCGTTCCTTGGTCCGACGCGTCACCGCGCTGGTTCGCAGTACCGGTCTGGAAAAACCCGTGATGCTCTCGGGCGGCGTCGCTCGAAACACGGCGATTCGCCGCTTCCTCGGCGAGGAGCTCGAGGTCGAGGTCGTGGTGCCCGATCGCCCCCAGCTCATGGGCGCCTACGGCGCCGCACTCCTGGCCCTGGAGTCACCCGCCCTCCGATGATCGACCAGCCATCGCCCGAGATCCCCCTTTCCGGCTCGCCACCTCGCACTCCGCCTTGGGGGCAAGAAGTGGTCCGGCTCAGCCCGGAGCTGGCCGATCGAATCGAGGCTCGCCCGGGCGCCCGGCAAGAAGCCGTGCTCGTCCTCGGGGCCGGCGGCGCCTTCGCACCGGACCTCTTGCACGCCCTGCTCCGAGAAGGGAGCGCCGCGGTCATCGGCCTGGACCTCCAGCTCAGCTACCGCGTCGAAGGTGTCATCTACCGCGCCGTCGATCTCTGCGACGAAAGCGCCCTGCGCGCCTTTCTGCTGGAGCTCGGGTCGATCCTCGAGGCACGGGGATTGGCGCTCGGAACGGTCTACGATCTCGCCACCACCCAGACCAGTCCCCGTGGGGACCGATCGCGAGAGCGGCTCTCCGCCGGCAAGGAAGGTTTACTTCGGGCCCTGTGTGAGCTCCCCGGAGACGTCCGCCTCTTCTTCATGAGCACGGCCGAGGTGTACGGCGCACCAGAGGGAGCGCCCTACCGCGAAGACCACATTCAACAGCCCTTCAACCCCTACGGCCAACAAAAGCGCAGAGAGGAGAAGCTGATCCTCTCGGCCCATCAGCGCCCCACCCGCGGCGGACACTTGAAGACGGTCGCCCTGCGCTGCTGGACCATCTGCATGGTCAACATGGACGAGGAAGGACGAATCCTCTCCACCCGCAACTACAACGATCCCTTCATCGCCATCGCTCATCGACTCTCGGACGCCGGGCTCCGCGTACCGGTGGTGGACCCGGATCTTCGATGTCAGTTCCACCTTTCTGAGGAGGTGGCGGAGGCCTGCGTGCGGCTCGGCGGCGCGAGAGCGGACGCTCCGACGTGGAACGGAACCGCCTACAACTGCATCGGTGCCCCCTCCACCCACGGTGAGCTTCGCGATATCTGCTTCGAAGTGTTCTCCGAGACACCATCACGGTCGCCCTGGTGGGCCCCCATGGCCCGGATTCTACTTGCTCGCGGCCGACTTCCCCGGCCTCTCCTCGCCCGCCTCGCCCTGACATTGGAGCGGGCGGGCGGCTTGCTCGGCGCTCGAGCTCTGGCCGGTCGCCTCCCCTTTCTGTACCGATCCACCGACATCGATTCGTCCCGCCTCACGAGGGAGCTCGGCGACCAGCTCCACCGTGCAGAAGGCAGTCCGTCGCAGGAAGCCGTTCGCCGCCTGGCGCTCGGAATCCGGAACGGCGGAGGCGATGCCCTGAGCATCCGCCGTTATCGGAGCTACTGAGGGCCGGCCGGGAGAGAAGGGGAGTAGCTGGTGTTAGGGGACGATCAAGTTTCACTCGATCGATGACTGCGTGAAGTTGGTGGACACGCATCACTCTTTCTTCAGCCAGCCCCCGTTCTCACTACCTCCGTACGCTCCCATGTCTGACCTCGAATCGTTCGGATGGCGGATAGGCCATTCAAACCGGGTTTTCGTCTTTCGCCAAGTCCGAGATCGAGTTCATCGTGCCCCCAGTCCTTCGCCCGCGCCCCCGGGAACTCGCCGAAACCTCTCTTTCCTGTTTCTCCGGCCGCTCAGCTTGCGCTCCCGCACGCCACGACGAATGTCACCGACCACGCCGCTCAGGTCGCGTTCTGCCACGTTGCACATTACGACGATCTTGCGCTGGATGTTCTCCAGGCTGATCGTGTTGGGTCCCCGGTCTTTGCGGATCAGGCTCGGACAATCTCGACGAGAGCTTCGGCCGCGAGGTCGATCTCCACTGGGTCGGAGAAGGAGCCACTCCCGGCACGATCCCGATCGACTGGTCCTACCACGACCCTCTTCTGGAGCCGGTGGTGGAGATCACTTCGGTGCACGGTGTCTCGGAGTACGTCGGAGCGCCGGGCGCCGTCAGGGGAGCGCGAGCGGGCCACACCGTGATCGACGCCTTGAACCGTGGCTACCGCCTCGCCTTCATCGGATCGGGCGACGGTCACGTGGGCCACCCCGGCCGCCGCTTATCCCCCTTCCCCTGGGGAATGGCCGGCCTCTGGGTCGACGAGCTGACCCGAGAGGGCGTGTTCGAAGCGCTGAAACGACGCTCGGTCTTCGCGACCACCGGCCCACGAATCGTCGTGCGCTTCTCGGTGGGTGGTGTGCCGATGGGAAGTGTCGCAGAGATCGGGAGCGAGGCTGACGACACATTGTCCGTCCCGCTTCCAGTCCTGGGCGAGGTATTGGGAACAGAGCCGGTCGAGCTGATCGAAATCGTGAAGAACGGCGAGGCGATCGTCCGCACCACTCCCGTCGAGGAGCGGCTCGTGCCGAGGTTCAGCTTCGAGATCGACGCCGTGCGCGGGGACTATCTCTATCTGCGGGCGACGCAAGAGGGTGGCGCGATGGCCTGGAGCAGTCCGGTGTGGGTGGAGTAAGGCTGTCGCCCCCGCGCGGGACGGATACGGTCTCAGTCGGTTTCGGTGATCACCTCCAGCCGGTCTCTGCCGAGAATGTGGTTGGAGATCAGCCGCCCGCTGCCCAACCACAGGGCCTCCACCTGCTCCGGGGTTCCGTAGATGTCCATATGACCGGCCGCATAAGGATCGTCGTATCGAATATGGGCATCCCATGGATTGCCACCGGGCTCGAAGAAGAGCGGGTGCCGTAGCAAGACGCGGCTCATGTCCCAGTCTACCACGATCGGGTAGCAGTTGGCGGAAGTCGCACCGCTGAAGAGGGGACCGGGGGCGCCGTTGGGGCCGCCGAAGAGACCGATGTCGTTGCGCGTGCCGCCGCTGGCCATGTAGGAAACATCGTTGTACTGGGCGTTCGGATGCCCAGCGTCGACCAGGCCGGAGCCGAGTTCAGGCTGAAAACCCATGATCGTCGCACGCAAGTCCAGAGTGTCTCGAAGTAGCACCAACTCCGCCTTGGCGGGGCGCGCACTGAACTTGGGGGGGGTTCCGACGAGGTTCCCGGGGCCCAGGGTGATCAGGCTGGTATCGTAGGCACGGCCGTTGTTTTGATCGAAGAGGTTGTACTCCGCCCAGTCAGTCAGGAGGTTGTAACCTGCCGCGTCCAAGTGGAGGGCATACTGTTCCGTAGTCTCGGCGTTGCCGTAGAAGACATTGTTTCGCACCCATGCTCTCGCCTTGGCCTTTTCCTCGTAGCATGGGATCTGGTTGTGGTCGACGAGTCCTACCTGGCCGACGCGCACGCCCGCCCCGTAGTTACCGAAGAGAATATTGTTTTCGGCTCGCACCTCGGTACTCGGATGGGCGCCCTCGATGGAAAGCCCGTCCCCCGGATTCCCGTTCCCGCAGGCGATCACGTTGTTTCGGAAGTCCACATTCCCCGGGTACTGTAGATGAAACTGATTGTCATGTTTGGTGACGATGTTGTTGGCCACGACTGCATCATGTAGATCGGTGGTGTGAACCCCCTCACCTCCGTTGCTCACGAGGATGTTGGAAACAATCGATCCCGTGGCCCGCCATAAGTTCATGCCATCGGTCGTGCAGTCCAAGATCGTGCAGCGATCGATATGAAGCCGGGTGATCGATTGTTGCAGCTTGTTGAGGTCTACCGCCCCCCAGAGTCCCCCGCAATGGTATGCGCCGGGCCTCGTTCCGGTCTGAATCCCGACCTTGCAGTACTCGATCTGCACCTCGAGGCATAGAGGGTCGTGGTCACGGCATCATAAGGGTCGCTGGTGTTTCTCACCTCGACACCGTATTCCTCCGTGCTCCCCGTGATTCTCAAATTGCGCAGTGTGATGGTCGTCAGGGCATTGGCGGTATTGTCGATCAGAATGGTGGGCTCCGACGTGCCGTAGGAGTCCACGGTCGGCAGCGCCCCGCACTCTCCTTCGATGACCAGATCATCGAAATCTTCGGCCATGATGACGACGTTTTCGTTGTGGACGCCATCTCGTACCAGGATGGTCTGGTTGGTCCGGGGTGAGGCGTCCACTGCAGCCTGGATCGTGGGATGGTCTTCCGGAACGATGATCACCTCAGGATTCACCGTGTCCCACGCGATGGGCAGCAGCCGGATGGCGTCGTCACGAACGTACTGCAGCTCGAGCTGCTCGACCGTGCTGAGCGGCCGGTAGGCGAGAGCTTGGCCCCCCATCAGCAGAGCCGGAATCAGTGCGAGCCGCATCATGAACCGGGAAGCGGCCAGAGCGCCAGAGCTTCGAAGGAGACGGGAAAAGGCGGACATCCGGAGCTCTCCGGCGCCGGGAAGGCGGTCGCTCGAAGCTCGTTCGAACGATCGGTGATTCTGTGTCATGAGTTCCTCCATGGGCACTTGCCTTCGGTCCCTTCGGGGACCGCAGAAATCGACTGGGCTCGTTAGGGTACGACTAGGGTACCACGCCTCGTCGAGGCCGTGACCATCGCAAAGAGCGGCGCGCTTCGAGAGCAGGATGAGCCTCGCCCAATCGCGGAATCGGTCATACTTCAGATCCAATGTCTTCGACCCACCCGCGCGGCACTCTCTCCCTCGCATGCATCCTCGTGCTCTCGTGCGCCGCTTTCCACCCAACGCCTGCCCGCACGAGCGCTCCGAGCCCGACGCCGCCGGCGACAGAGTCCCCCGCCTGGCCGGTCGTCGCGCCGATCCCCGGTGGGACCGTAGAGGTCGGCGACGCGGTCTGGATCGTGCCATCCGATCTGTTGCCCGCTGAAGTCACCCCGGGGCCGGCCAACAACAACTGCGCCATCGAGTGGCACCAGGGGAGGATCTATTTGGCGTGGCGCTCCGCCCCGAATCACTTTGCGTCCCCTTTCGCGCGAATCTTCGTCGTGTCGTCGGGCGACCGAGGGGAGAGCTGGGCATTCGAGACCCGGATCGCCCTCGGAGCCGACGTGCGCGAGCCGCACCTGCTCTCTTTCGATGGGCGCCTGATCCTCACGCTTTTCGAAGCAGGCATCAATCCGCTGGCGTTCGAGCCGCGCCGGATGTGGTTCTCGCTGCGCGAAGGACCCGCCGCGTGGTCGGAGCCCGAGGTGTTCGGCGAAGAGAAAGTCGTGCCGTGGGAGTTCGTGAAACACGGGGGGCGGGTCTATCGCAGCTCGTACCGCGGCAATCACTACGGCCTCGGTCGGAGCAATCTGTCGCTACGTTTCCACGTTTCCGACGACGGGCTGAGCTGGTTGCCCGTGGATGGACTCGAAGGGGAGGTCTATCGCGGCGGCGTATCCGAAGCGGCGTTTGTTTTCGACGAGGGTGGAGATCTGTGGGCCGTGACCCGCAACGAAGACGGCGATCGAAGCGGCTTCGGCTCGCATGTGGCCTGGGCATCCGCGGACGACCTCGGAGCGTGGGAGTTCCCGGAGTCGTGCGATCCGCAGCGCTACGACTCGCCCCGCATGTTTCGGCGTGGCAGCGAGCTCTATCTGCTCGCCCGGCGCGATGTCGGCGGTCCCTACGATATGGGCCTGGATCTCTTGCCGGTCCCCCTGCAGCGATCGATCTACCTACCCGCCTACTCCAGCAGGCCGAAGCGCAGCGCGCTCTATCGGATCGACCGTGAGCTGCGGCGTGTGGAGCATGTTGTCGACTTGCCCGGCGCGGCCGACACCGCCTTCCCCTCCGTGGTGCGCGCCTCGGCCGACGAGTTCCTCGTCGCCAACTACACCTCGCCCTTGTGGTTCGAACACAGATCTTGGTTCGAGGGTCAGATCAGCGTGTTCGGCACCAAGATCTACTTCGTCTGGCTTCGTTTCGCCGACGGCGCGATCGACTCCGCAGACATCGATCGTGATCGGAGAGGCGACGGTGTGAAGTGAGCCCATCGGCCCGAATGATGAGGTGGCTCGGCCGAGTGCTCGTACGGATGACCGGGTGGCGGCGAGAAGGCGCGGCACCGAGGGCCGAGCTCTGTGTGCTCATCGCCGCTCCCCATACCAGCAATTGGGACGGGTTCTATCTGATCGCGCTCGCGGCCGCCTACGGCATTCGAGTCGACTGGATGGGGAAAGAGTCGCTCTTTCGGGGACCCTTCGGGGGGGTGCTGCGACGCTTGGGCGGCGTTCCGATCGACCGAAGCCGCGCGAGCAACGCAGTGGCCGCGGCGGTGGACCGATTCAGGGAGGGCGACCGGCTCATGCTCGCGGTCTCGCCGGAGGGGACGCGAGGCTCGGTCCAGTACTGGAAATCCGGCTTCTACCACATCGCCCGGCAGGCCGGTGTCCCGATCGTTCTCGGGTTCTTGGATTACGCTCGAAAGCGCGGCGGATTCGGGCCGACGATCCAGCCGACCGCCGATGCACGTTCCGATATGGACCGGATCCGAGCGTTCTACGCGGACAAGACCGGACGCCATCCGGAGCGACAGAGCCGCATTCGTCTTCGCATGGAGGACGAAGCGGGACA
>CAZFNT010000135.1:0-9165 GCA_964520315.1 uncultured Gemmatimonadota bacterium | reverse complement strand
CACTCTTGACATGACCCTAATAGTCGTCCCCCCCGCCTCGCGCGGCGCAAGGCGCGAGAGAGGGCCGCTCCGAGCAGCCCGAACCAGGCCGACATCGTAGATGCGTGAGCCACAACCGCAACGCCCAGCTCGGTCGAGCTCGACACCAAGAAATTGGCCCGCAGAGACGCAACGAGTAGCAGAACGAGAGCGATCCCGGCGAGGCGCAATAGAGGTAGGGGGGATCTTCGGGAGAAATATCGTTGCTCGATCACCGCACCGACGCCCACACCGACAAAAGCGAAGGGGTAGATCAAGAGCACCAGCGACTGCATGAGCGAGTGGTGATAGCTCAGGGTCGCGGAAACTTCGAGTGAGATCGCCAGATGTGTGATCCCGATCGCGAAACCCATGTGAAATAGCGACATATTGGTCGCCGTCAACGATGGTCTTCGGCTACTCACTCGACAGCCGCTCCCGATCATCGCGCTTCACCCGTCCACTCGATCGGGAAATCGAGCGGCAGCCTTCGCAGATCGAAGAGAGCGGCGATGAACTCATCGTTCGGCCCGGCGCGTTGGGGATTGAAGTACTCCCACACGACACCGCCATCGGGAACAATCTCGAGCGCCCTGCCCTCGTCCGATTCGATCAGCAATGTGTTTCCGTTCGGTAGTCGTTGCACGGCGCCACAGGTGCGCGAGAAAAAGGGCTCACCCTCACTTCCGCGGAACTCCCACTCCTTGCGCTCAGAGATCGGATCGTACTCCTGCACAGCCGATCGGCCGGCGCGACCCAGATTGTCGAATAGCATCAGTCGGCCGCTAGGGAGCATCTTCGCGTCGTGCTGGCTACTGAAATCGCCACGGAACGACCAGACCACTTCGCGACGATCGGGGTCCACGATGGCGACGGTGTCGAGCTTGAGGATCGAGAGCAGGATGTTGCCGGCCTCGAACGCCGGCAGCATGTGCGCCAGCGCTCCGTCGAGCACTCTCAAGCTGTTCGTATGAAAGAGGTCGATATTCCGGGGCCAACGGTCGCCCGGCGGCGGAATAGAGCGATTCGATTTCTCGAAACAGCGCATCAGAGAGATCCGGGATTTCTCGCGGCCATCGGGATCGAGGAGCAAGAGGATGTCGTCGAAAACCGGGTTCTCGCTGTCGATCGTCTCCACGAAACGGGTCTCGCGAGCCAGCAGATAGATGTCTCCATTCGGAAGAACTTCGAGATCGTGGTGCGCGCGGCAGGCGTTCGCCCAGATCGGGCAGGAGTCGCGATCGAGCTTCATGATGCCGAGATCGGCGGCGATCGCCAAGATGTCTCCGTTGTCGAACAACCACGCTCTGCGCCAGTATTCGGTGCCGGGGCGGGCGTCTCTGAGCTCGTATTCGGGCCAGATATCCCAGAACTCCGCATGCCATGTGTGCAGAACGCGGCCATCCATGTCGATCAGGGTCGCCTCGGGCGCGTGCCCCGATGTGAGGAAGTTGATGCCCGGGCTGGCGTGCGATCGATCGTAGCGCGCCACACCGCGCTCCGCCGGCGCCGGGCGGGAGCCGCCCACGTAGCCGATGGCGTCGATCTTTCCTGCCGCGGCTTCGATGCCGTCCCCTCGCTCAGGTCGGACTCGAGCGCGCAGCCACCGGCCGGAGCGATTGGGCGGGCGCTCGCTTGGCGCCCGGTTGATCTCATTCGCTCTGTCTCGCGGCTCGGACCGATGCTCCGCCACCGGCTCCGGCTCCGGCTCCGAACAGGAGCAAGAGAGCCCCGGCAGAGAAGCGGCGATCAGCGCCGCGGTGAGAGACCACCGCCACCGAGTCACAGCGAGCACGAAGGGTAGACGAGCGCGGCTCTCGAACATGCTGCCCCGCAATCGGTGAACAGGCAGATCACGGGGAGTGCTCCAGAGATGCACGCGCATGGCAAGCGGGTGAGCGTAATGCAAACGAGAGATTCAATGTGTTCTGCGTCACCGACGATGCCCTGCTCCGAGAGGGGCCTGTCCCTCGCCGAGACACCTGCGTCGGGCACGAACCTCAATGAGGTGCGTGCGCGCGCCTGAGATTCTGCTATCGTGCGGTCCCTTGGGAGCTCAATCCGCCATCCGATCCGAGTTGCCTTCTTGTGGAAGCCAGATCGTGAAAACCGAGAGAATGAGACCAAAGTGGCTGCTGGTGACGCTGACACTCGGCCTCATGTCCTGTGCGTCCGAGACGGTTCCCGAAAAAGCGAGCACCGATCCCGACCCGGTCCCCCCGGTAGAGGCACCGCCGGACCTGACGACCGAGGTCGGGCCGATTCCCGAAGGCGGGCCGACGCCCGAAGGCGCGCCAGCACCGATCCGCCTGGGCATGCCGATCGCTTCGTATCTTCACGGGGTCGCCTGGATCACGGACGAGGCGGGCTTCTTCGACGAGCACGATCTCGACGTCTCTATAGAAGTGCTGCGAGGTGGCCGATCCATTACCACCAAGATCACTGAAGGGGAGCTCGATGTGGCGCTCTGCAGCGCTCCCAGTGTAATAGCCGCGAATCTGGCCGGCGGAGACCTCGTCATCTTCGCCGGACTCGTCAATCGGCTCGCGCTCCGCGTCTTCACCATGGAAGGGATCGAGACTCCGGAGGATCTCGTAGGCAAAGCGGTCGGTGTTCCCGTCCTCGGAAGCCCCCAGGATTGGGCCTTTCGAGTGCTGATGCACCGATCGGGACTCGACTATCATGATCTGGTGGTTCGAGCGCTGGGGCCCGAGGGCGATTTCCTCGGCGCGCTCGAACAGGGCGATATTCTTGCGCTGGCCTCTGCCCGACCGCCGCAGTTCATCGAGAACCGGGGGGGGCGAGTTCTCGCCGATATCCCCGGTCCGAGCCAGGCCTTCCCATTCATAAACCTGGTGGCCGACCGGGCATGGCTCTTGAATCGGCGCCGCGTGGCTCTCGCCCTGACACGCTCCATCTGCGACGGCATGCGCTACTACACCGACAACCGTGAGATGAGCCTGAAGATCCTCAAACCCCACCTGGCCGGCTCCAGTGCGGCCGTTCCCGGCATGGGCGAGGAGCACTACGATGCGGGTGGCCCGCATCTCTTCACCTACCCCCCCTACCCGAATCTCAATGGGCTGAGGTGGTTGTTCGGGCAGTTCGACCGAAGAGATGGCGTCTCGACCGACGACTACAGCGCCGAGGATTTCGTGGAAATCGGGATACTACGGCAGATCGAGGATGAAGGTCACTTCTCGGATGACGAGGATCAGCGAGATGACATCTGAATCGAAGGCCGAACCGGGCCGCGGCAGCTCGATCATCGCTCTGATCGCGCTGGCAAGCGCCGGAGTGATCGCCGGCGCGCTCTTGCTCTTCGATCGTGATGATGTTCCGCCCGCCACCGGGTTTTCCGCAACAGAGTCCACGGCCGATCGCACGGCGTACATCGACCCCTTCGGTCCGCCAACCCAGATCATCGATCGATACGATACCGATGGGGACGGGCTTGTTTCGCGCGAGGAGTTCAACCTCTTCGACCGACTGGACACCAATCTGGACGGCTTCGTGAGCGACGAAGAGGTTCT
Organism: uncultured Gemmatimonadota bacterium; assembly: GCA_964520315.1. Lineage (GTDB taxonomy): Bacteria. Next base: position 5,614 of record CAZFNT010000135.1, on the reverse strand, counting down.
GGTGGCGCCGCGGGGCAGACAAGGCGGCCAAGGCGGCCAAGGCAGACAAGGCGGCCAAGGCGGCCAAGGCGGCCAAGGCGGAGGGTCGGTAGGACGGAGCGGGGCTCCTCGGCCCGGCGGAAACCTACAGTGGGGCGACGCGGACGGTGATGGGGTGCTCTCGCCCGCCGAGTTCCCGGGGCCGGCGGTGGCCTTCGAGGCGATCGACGCAAACGCGGATGGCTTCCTCGACACCGACGAGTTGGAAGCCCGCCAAATGAGCCGCGCAGGCCAGAACCCCTGGGAGGGGCGGTGGCCGCGCGGGGCGACCGAGTCGGAGACAGACGGTGTCATGGAGTGGAGCAGCGACAGCGATACGGTGACTGCCCCGTGGCCTTGATTACTTCATTTTCGCCCTTCGACGAAGCGGGCCAGATCGTCGAGGGTGCCGAAGTTCTCCACGGTGATCTCGTGGGCCTCGACCCGAACCGAGAGCTCCGCTTCCATCCAGGCCACGAGATCGATGATCGAGAGCGAGGTCACGACCCCATAGGGGCCGAAAAGAGGAGTCTGGTCCCCCAGCTCCTCCAGACCGGATCCCGGAACGAGCTGCTCCAAGATGTACTTTCGCATTCGGTCTATCAGCGCGCTCATGGGGCGAGGCATTCGGATGTGATCATGCGCTTCTCCGGCGACCGCCGCCCCTGCTCGTGTATGGTTGCGGCGTCCGACGATCATGGTACCACGTCGACATCGCCCGGCCGGAATCGGCCTCGAGGCGGAAGAAGATATGCGCGTATTGATGGCGACGGCGGGGATCGGGCTGATGGCGGGGACCATCTTCGTAGAGCTGCGAAGCTCAGCCGGACTGGAGAGTTCCACCGAGGGCCCGTCTCCGGCGGCGCGTCCCATCGGGACCGGCCATGCCGCCTACCCGGGCTGGGCGAAGCGCGTGCTTCGCGACTTCGAGAATCAGGACCAGGACGACGACGGCCGCCTCTCGAGAAGTGAGCTCGAGCTCGAGGGCGAAGAGTTCGCGGATCTCGACTCCGATGGGGATGGCTACATCAGCCCCCAGGAGCTCAGGAGATACCAGCACCGTCTTCGCCGGCCCGGGTGACTACCGCTCTCGCCCGCGCAGCGCCTTCTTGTCTATCTTGCCCGTGGCACCCACCGGGAGCTGATCGAGTTCGATCAGCTCGGCCGGGACCTTGTAAGGGACCAGCTCCCGCCTCAGGTACTGCTTGAGCTCGCTCAGCGGCACACCGGCGCCCGGATCGAGCACGACAAAAGAGACCGGGATCTCCCCTTCGGCCTCCGAGGGCCACGCCACGGTCGCCGCGTCGGTCACCCCGGGATGGTCCCGCAGGAGCCGATCCACTTCGTCGGGGAAGACTGTCGCTCCACCCCGGTTGATCACATCGCGCAGCCGGCCGCTCAGAAAGAGCTCACCCCCCTCGATGAAGCCCAGATCTCCGGTGCGAAACCACTCCCCTTCGAAGACATCGGCCGTCGCCCTCGCGTCCCGGTAGTAGCCCTTCATGACGCAGGGGCCGCTGATCGCGATCTCTCCGACCGAGCCCTCGCTCACCGTTCCAGGCGGCGGATCCAGGATGCGGATCGTGCCCGCCGTCGGAGAACCGACGGACCCCTCCCGGCGTCGATCCGGCTCGGGCGCCCCGTAGGCGCACCACGATGCCGTCTCGGTCATGCCGTACGAGTTACCCACCCGGCACGAGAAGCGCTCCTCGAAGGCGGAGCGGAGCGCCTCGGGCAGCGGCGCCGATGCGCAAAGCCCGAATCGAAAAGGGCTCTCGGAGCGTGGCTCCCGCGGCTCGGTCAACTGGGCCAACAAACGCAGCACCGGTGGAACGCTGCTGAACACCGTGATGCCGAATCGGTCCACGCTCTTCCAGAACCGATCCGCGGCGAAGGCATCGAAGGGACGGTCGAGCACAACGGTGCCGCCCGCGAGTAGAGGGGCGAGGCAAGTGACGACCAGGCCATGGCCGTGAAAGAGCGGCAAGATGCCCAAAAAGCGAGTGGCTGGGCCGAAATCGTAACGGGCTCCGATTCGCTCCGCGCTGGTGCGAAGGTTGGCATGACTCAGCTCGACCCCCTTGGGAGCACCGGTGGTACCGGATGTGTAGAGGATGAGCGCGGCGTCGTTCGGATCGACCTCTGCCGCTCTCGTCTCCCGGCGCGGCGCCCCACCCGCCGCCAATTCACCTGAGTCGACCTCCAACTCCAGTGCGGCGCCGGAGTGCTCCAGGAAGAGCTTGCGCTCCCGGCTCGATTGGGTCGGAGCCAGCGGCACGGCGACCGCTCCGCATCGCCAGATCGCCAACATGGAGCACACTCCTCCCAACCGGTTGTCGAGCTCGACGCCGACGCGGTCCCCCGGCCGCACTCCCACCGAAGCGAGGCGTTCGGCCCGCAAACTCGCCTCGCGGAGCAGATCGCGGAAGCTGGCCTTCCGGCCGGTCTCGACCTCCAGCACCGCGTCGTGCGACCCCGCTCCGTCGGCGACATCGGCAAATTGCTGAAAGAGGGTCACTGGGCTAGGTGTCCTATCGTGCTATATTGGACCAATAGACTCCGAATTGGAGACGCTTTGGGGAACGTCACGGCCGCCACGATGCTGATCACCCTCGCGACCGGCGTGTGGATCGTCTTCCGAGGAATCACCGGTGTTTACTGGCTCTGGCTCACCCATGTCATCGTGTCTCTCGTCGCCGCCGCGTGGCTCACGATTTACGTCTACATCGCTCTTCGCACCTTCAAGACTTCACTGCCCGCGACGCCCAAGGCCGGCAGGTTCTATCGCCGCTCTTTCAACAGATTCGCGGTCCGCATCGGAACCGGCACCGCCGCGAGCTTCATGGTATGTGCTACCGGCGCCTGAGTCTACTTCGAGCCGAGCAAAAAGGTTGTCACCAACGACTTCAGTACACCTACTGGAAAGTCAGTGACTACGCCGAAGAGGAGCACCCCGACCACAAAGAGTGCCAGGATTGCCACATGAAACAGGTCGAGACCGACAACGACGTATCGGCCTATGTGAAGGGAACGATCTCCGACCACCGCACACTGGGCGCCAACCTCGTGACTCCGATGATCTACGGTCTCGATGAGCAATTCGCGCGCACTCTCGAGTTCATGCGAGACGACAATCAGGTCGTGCAGATAGTGGTTCCGTCGGCCGTCGGCTCCGGCGACACCCTCGGTTTCGTGGTGAGGGTCGTCAACAAAGGCGCGGGGCATATCTTCCCTGCGGGGCCCGAATCGGACCTGATCGAAGCCTGGCTCGAGGCGACGGTTCGAGGCTCAGGCGGCGACACACTGCTCGCTTACGGTCGGCTCGACGAACAGGGCTACCTTGATCATGACGCCACCTATGTGTACAACGTGCGCTCCTACGGCAAAGACGGCCGTGCGTTGGAGCGCGATCGTCATCGCAACTGGATATTCGGACAGGACCGCCTTCACGTGATCCCGGCGAAGGGCTACGACGAGACACCTTTCTCGGTTGCGGTGCCGAAAGGTGCCGAGGGGGAGATCCTCGTTTCGGTGCGCCTGCGTTTCCGCAAGTTCAATCAGCAGTTCCTCGATTTCGCGGCGGCGGGCGGCTTCATGGAGCGGATCGTATCGCCGGTGGTCGAGCTCGACGAAGACAGCGTTCGGGTGGTCGTGCGCGATGATCCAGAGGAGCTCGAGCTGGCGGAGCGGGGCTTCCTGGCCGAGCTGGAGCGACCGAAGGGCCTGGACGACTACACCAAGAAGCCCCGCTTCGACGACTACCTGCTCTCGTACAAGATGACGCTGAGAGAGCGCATCTTGCTCGACGAGGCGCGCGAGCTCTATGCCCAGGGGCACCACTCGGGCGCGCTGGGGCGCCTCGACGAGATCAGCGACCATGCCCAGCGGAAAGGGCATATCATGAAGCTGCGCAACAGCCTCCAAGCCGCGATGGTCGAGCACGAAAGGCGCGAAGAGCCCTATAGGGTCGACCCCTTCGGAGCATCCTGACCGTGGACCAATGATGACGCTCTGCCGCGAACGCCCGGCCCAACTCCTCCTTCCCCTCTTCTTGATGTTCGGGGTCCGCGCGTTGGGAGAGGAGCCCCCCCGGCGCTCCGAAGCCCTCCTGGCGAGAGGGGCCGATCTCTTCGCGGAAAAATGCGCGATTTGCCACGGCAAGGCGGGCGGTGGGGATGGCCCCTCCGCCTATCTCTATCAACCGCGACCGCGAGATCTGCGCAAGGGGATCTACCACTACGTCACGACTTGGGACGGCACCCCCACCGCTTCCGGTCTTTTCGATCTCCTGACCCGCGGCATGCCAGGGACGGCGATGCCCTCTTGGACGCACATCTCGGAGACCGATCGCTGGGCGCTGGTCTACTTCAGCGAATCGCTCGCCGATCGAGCCTTCGTCATCCCGCCATCGAAGCCTCCCGACCTGGAGGAGGGCGAGGAGGGGGAGGGAGTGATCGCCGTACCGCCGGAGCCACCGAACACGCGATCGAGCCGCGAGCACGGGGCCGCGCTCTTCGAGCTGAACTGCGCTCCCTGTCACGGGCCGAGCGGTAGAGCGAACGGTCCGAACGCCGGACCGATGACCGATGCGGCTGGGCGCCCCACGCCGGTCCGTGATCTGAGCCAGGGTGTTTTCAAAGGCCCCACCGGACCCGCCGATCTCTATCGGAGAATCGTCGGCGGGATTCACGGCACTCCTATGCCGGCCTTTCCCCAACTGATCGGAGAGGAAGCCTGGGACCTCGCTCACTTCGTGCCGACGCTCATCCGGTCGGAGCCGACCCTGGCCGCCGCAAACCCGGCCTCCACGCCCAGCTCGATCGGCACCGCGCCGAGCGCGATCAACATCGAGAATCCCGAGCACTGCCGGCCCTGTCACGGCGTCGTGGTCGCGGAGTGGGAGGAGAGCATGCACTCGCACTCCCACCAAGATCACGACCCGATCTACGGGGGAGTGTGGGAGATGCGCAGGCGGGAGGAGGGTGTCGAGGTGGTTCGGAGCTGCGATCGCTGCCACACACCGGCCGTTGGCAGCTCATCGGAGCCGATGGCCCGATTCGGCGTCTCCTGTGCCGCCTGCCACCACGCCCGATCGACGGCGCGGACGGGCGAGCGCTTGGGTCGCGACGCGCTGGTCTGGGCCGGGGGGGATACGCTGCTCGGTCCCCACGATGTCGATCCGGGATCTTCGCTCTTTCACGGCACCGGCCCAGCGCCATCGCACATGAAAGAGACCCCCCGCCTATGCGAGGTGTGCCACGACGGCGTCATCAACGATGCGGGGGTCGTGATCTGCTCCACCGGCCCCGAGGCGAGAGAGAGCCCGGTCGAGGAGTCGTGCACCGACTGTCATATGCCTCGGGTAGCGGGACCGAACGGTGCCGTGGGTCGTCGCGAGGATCACGCCAGCCACGAGTTCCTCGGCCCCCACCGCGCCTGGTACCAAGCCGATTCCGCGTTTCTCGCCAGCGGGATCGAGATGGCGATCCGCCTGGAGCTGGGCCGGCTCAGCGTCTGTCTGCTCAACACCACGGGGCATTCGTACCCCACCGGCCTCGCAGGCCGCGCCGTGGTGGTGGAAGCGATCGGCTTCGAC
>CAZFNT010000134.1:0-9185 GCA_964520315.1 uncultured Gemmatimonadota bacterium | reverse complement strand
CCAAGATCTGCCCGATGATCTCGTCACGTGTCAGATTGCGCCCCGCGCCCATCCGTCCGGTTTGGCAGAAGGTGCAAGCGAGCGCACAGCCGGCCTGCGAGGAGATGCAGAGTGTCGCTCGATCGCCGTCGGGAATGAGGACCGATTCCGCGTGTGCCTGAGCGGCGAAGCGGAAGAGATGCTTGCTGGTTCCATCGGCCGAAGTCCTGTGGTCGACGGGCGCCGGAATGTCGATCGTGGCGTTTGTTCGCAGGGTGCTCCGCAGGTCTTTGGAGAGATCGGTCATCTCGTCGAAGGAGCGGATGTCGCGCTGGTAGATCCACTGCATGATCTGTCGCGCGCGGAAGGGCTGCTCGCCGAGATCGGAGATGAATGCCTCGAGGGCGCGCCGCGGCTGACCGACCAGATTCGCTCTGCTCTCGATCTCGCTCAAGAAAAGAACCCCAGAGGATCCACGAAGCTCGCTGCCGGCAGATCGAGATCGAAGGCGCGCGCGACAAACCAGAAGAGCGCGATGAGCACTATGACGAGCCAGGCATTGTCGCTCATCTTGTCGAGCAGCCGCGCAAAGGCCAGCGACATAGCTCCGGCCAGTCCATAGGCGAAGGTCGCTCCGGCCGAGAGTGCGGCAACATCGGTTCCGCGAGATAGCAGAGCCAGGGCCGCCGTGCCGTGAATCAACCCGGCAGGAGCTGCTACCACCCAGCGTCCCCGTCCCCTTCCCCGCCCGAGCAGGTTCTCGAACGCCACGAACGCGATGGCCAGGGCGAGGGCGGCCGAGAGCGCTCCGGCGGGAAGGGCGATGACGCCGGCCGCAGAAAGCAGCGCACCCGCCAGGTGGCCGGCCCCGAGCGCGGCGACCGCGAGCGGCGGGCTGATCCAGAAGCAGGCCGCGAGCACCAGCGCGTCAGGTGTGGCGAGCGCTCCGCGGGCTCCCGCCCACGCCAGAGCGCCGCCGGAGCGGAGGGCCGCTTCGTCTCGTGCGATCTCGTTCCCCACGAGCCGTGCGGTCATCGTCGACCTCTTCGCGGAGAAGAGAAAGGTGCGTTCTTGACTCCCCAGAACGACGGTCGCCACGTTTCTGTGGGGGTGGTAGAAGGCGGGAACGAAGGAGTAGTCGATCTTCACCGCGCCGGGACCAGGAGGGCAGTCGAAGAGCAGAACAGTTTCGACCGCCGTCGTCATCGACGCATAGCTCACCGGGCCGGCTCTGGCGGAACACTCCCGCCCGTCCTTCTCGATCACCACCTTCGACTCGAAGAAGGCCCGAATGGCGCTCTCGTGGGCGAGCGCCTCCGACTCGGTGATGAAGCCGTCGCCGCTGTCGTCGAGCGGAACCGCCGGAGGCAGCTCGTCGGCGTTGATCGACATCGCTATCGACACTTCTCGCGCCGAGAGTTCGATGCGGGAGTAGGAAACGCCGAAATCGTGCGCCCGAGCGGTGGGCGCGGCGATCGCCGCAAGAAGGAGACAAAGCGTCGCGAGGCGGGAAATCAAACTAGATGATCTCGCGCATCAGCTCAGCGGAGGGCGCCGGAATCACTACTCGGCTCACCAAAATGCCCTCGTCGGCGGCGACAGCGGCACCCACGGCGACGGCGGCCTCGGCGGCCGCTACCTCTCCCGAGAGCAGCACGAAACCCTTACCGCCCAGCGCCATGGCGAGATGGATGCGCAAGAGCCGCACATCGGCCGCCTTCGCAGCCGCGTCCGCCACTTCGACGATGCTCGACGCGGAGAAGGTCTCGATGATCCCGAGCGCTCTCAGCTCCGCCGCGTCGAACTCCGCGGCCATCGAGATCGCCGGGAAGACGTCCTCATGAACCCGCGGAATGACCCGTTGCTCGATCAGCGCTCCCTCGGCCTCCGTGGCCCCCGCCTCGACACTCGCGGTGACCGCCGCCACATCGCCGCCGACCACGACGAGGTATTTGCCCGAGCAGATCGTGCGCGCCACGAGAAGATCGACGGCTGCGGCCTTGAGCATGGCGTCTTCGGCGAGAAAGCCGATGCCGATGCTGGTCGTTTCGAGAAGCCCGATCGCGTTCAAAGTTGCACTTGGAGACACTCAACATCCCCTTCCATCGATCGCGATGCGGTCGTTCATCACGGTGACCACGCCCTCGATACTCGCGTGGATATTGGCCCCCAGCTTGCCGGAGGGAGGCGACGCAATCAGGTCGCCTTCACGAACCGAAGCGCCGTCCCCAACGACCGGCTCACAAGGTGCGCCGATGTGCTGGGAAAGGAGCAAGGTGACGGAATCGACAGCCAAAGGCTCTGCGCGCAAGGGGCCTTCATTCCGGAACCGGTTCAGACCGAGCTTGCTCATGAGGCGCTTCATCGGCACCCGACGCCCGTCGATCACGGGGTGTGCCCGTATCCCCTCCGCCTCGCCGCGCCAGGCGAGCCCTATCTCACGCGCGAGTGGCTTCTGGCTCGCGCAGACGTCGCGCGGATCGAGATCTTCGGGGCAGGAGTAGAGGCTGCAGAGGTTGCACTCGCAGCAGTAGAGGCTGCCGGCGATCCAGGCCTCTTTGTTTGGAGCGAAGCCCAATGCTCGCATCGCCTTATGCGGTTCGATCGGATGGCCGAGCAGGTATCTGGGGCAGAGCTCGGTGCAGAAGCTGCATTGATCGCAGGCCGACCGCCGCCGGCGATCGGCTGTATCGCGCGACGAGTGGGTGATCGCTGGGCAGCACGATCAGCCCCCCGGTCGTCTTCGTCACCGGCTCGTCGAGGCTCGCGGGCACGCGCCCCATCATGACCCCGTTGAGCAGGAAGGCGCACTCATCTGCGGTCGCTCCCCCCGCCGCGTCGAGAAGCGCCGAGAGCGGTGCGCCCACCGGCGCGCAGAGGGTGACCGGCTCCTCGACCGCCCCCGCGACCGTGAGGAATTTCCGCGTCACCGGCCTCGCGAAGCCGATATTCGCCAGCGTCTCCACATTGGCGACCACAGCCCCGACATCGAGAGGGAGCCCCCCCGGAGGGATGATCCGCCCCAGCGTGTCGTGCACCAACACGAACTCGTCCCCCGCCGGATAGCTGTCGCGCAGGGGGCAGATTTCCACGCCGGACGGCAGCATGGGCGTCAGCGCCGCGATGACGTGCCCGTATTTCTCTTTGACGCCGACCACCGCGCGGGCCGCGCCGGCGCATCTCATGCCGATCTCGAGACCGGCCAGCACGGCATCAGCGTGGTGGAGAAGGAGCTCCTTGTCTTTGTGCAGCAGCGGCTCGCATTCCGCGGCATTGACCAGGAAGGTGTCGGCACTGGTCTCGAGCTTCCGGGCCGTCGGGAATCCGGCGCCACCTGCGCCAACGACTCCGTGCTGGGCCACTTGCTGGATCATCGTTCGGTTCGCCATTCGCAAAAGAGGACGCTCACAATAGCATCTGAGGTTTCGACATAGCGCTGAGATCCCCGGGGGGACCGCGCGCAGCCCGGTCCCTCGCTTCCGGGCGGGGACTTGGCCCGCATCATCGAGCTGGCGTTGGACGCATTGCTCACCGATGCACGCCGGCGCGAGACGGGGTCGAGACCTGTGTTCGCAGGCTCGCGCTGCCCTGCGCGATCTGACACGTTTATTCATCTCCAGGCCCCTAGCGTGGTTTTGCACCGAACTGGATTCCGGCTTTCGCCGGCTTCTTGCACACTCTCCCCCGGCTCGGGCCAACGAGCAGACGAGAGAGGGCTCCCGACATCGGGGAGACGTATGTCGAACGAGACGGAGCCCGAACAAATCAGAGGTTCAGCAGATCAAATGTCCAACGAGTCGGATGTCGAGCGATTGGGAATCAGCCACCACTTCTTGGAGATATACGGAACCCTCCCTCGGGCGGGCCCCGGCTCCGCCGCCGACACCCGGCGCGCCTTCGATTGCATCCATGGCTTGCCCGAGTCCCCGAGGATCTTGGATCTGGGCTGTGGTCCGGGCGCGCAGACCGTCGAGCTGCTCCGGCTCTGCCCGGGCGTCGTGGTCGCGGTGGATCTGCTGCACCGCATGGTGGCGCGAACCGAAGCGCTCGCACGTGACGCGGGTCTACTCGATCGCGTGGAGATCGTGCAGGCCGACATGGCGACACTCGAGCTCGAGCCGCGCTCCTTCGACCTCGTGTGGTCCGAAGGCGCCTTGTACTTCATGGGGTTCGAGGCGGGGCTCGCGCGCGTCTTCGAGCTGCTGCGACCCGGCGGATGGGCGGCGGTCTCCGAGGCCGTCTGGACCTCCGAGGAGCGAAGCGAGGGCGCCCTCGCGTTCTGGGAGGAGTACGCGGGGATCGACACGGTGGGGGCCAAGGCGGCGCAGATCCAGGCGGCCGGCTACGAGGAGGTGCGGCACCATATCCTGCCTCGCTCGGCATGGATGGACGCGTACTACACGCCCATGAAGCGTCGTTGCGACTCGCTCGAAGCTCTGTGGGCCGACGATTCCGCGGGCCAAGCCGCGCTGGCGTCGGCGCGGGACGAGATCGCGGGCTTCGAGCGCGACGGCCATACCTTCAGCTACGCCTTCTTCGTCATGCGGCGCCCACCCCTGGGCGGCAGAGGGCTACTGCCAATTACTCAGGGTCCACGCAGAAATGCTCAGTGATTGAGTGAGATGTCGAATGCGTGGGCAAGACTACGGCCGCCCGGGCCGTCGGAGCCCGATGGGATGGACCTCTAATCTACGAGGAGGCATCGCCCTGGAGGAGTTTCTTCCGCGGTGATCCGCCGGCGCTAGTCACCGGCCGAGGGACCGCGTCTTCCGAGAGACCTACCCGAGGCTGAACGTCGCGCCGTGGTTGATCACCTGTCCCGCGGAAGAAGGCCGCAGGATCGGGATGCTCGAGCGAGGTGGGGCGCGTGCTCGATCGCATCGCTTTAGCAGCTGCGAGGGCGTCGCGTGCGGGGAAGCGGAGCCACTGGGCGGGCCTGGCTACGAATGGCGGAGATTGGTGAGCCAATACTCGGTCATCCCACCCCCTCTTCTTCCCCCTCTTGTCGATCGGCGCCCTGTGCTGTGTAGCGAGATTCCTTCTTACTGGGACCGCCTCGGGGCCGCTACGATGGGTTAGGGCGGAGCATGCAAGTTCAGGGGGAACAGATGACCGAGAATCACTCGAAGAGCGACCGGCAGCCCTTGCCCGGGCCGTCTCACCTCATCCTCTCGATTGCCGATCGATGCAATCTGCGGTGCACGATGTGCCCGACGGCCTTCGATTTCGGGCATCCGACCGGTCTCGTTTTCAACGAACACGGACGCGGCGTTTTGGAGGAGATTCTGCCGCACGTGACGCTCGCCACTCTGACGGGGGCCGAGGTCTTCTACACGCCGCCCGAGACCTACGCGTGGCTCATGGACGCGTTGCGCCGCAATGAGCAGGTCGAGCTGATGGCGGTCACGAATGCGACCCTGCTCGACGAGAAGTGCATCCGGGGGATCGTCGATCGCTACCGGGGTCTGACCCTGTCGCTCGAGACTCTCGATCCTGAGCTCTACCGATCGATTCGGGTCGGGGCGGAGCTCGAGGGCGTGCTCGAGAACCTCGACCGGCTTCATGAGCTCAAGAGGGCGGCGGGCAAAGGGATGCACGATTCGCCGCTGCTGCACCTCAACTGTGTTGTCTTCCGGGACGCCCTCGACGGTCTGCCGGAGCTGGTGCGCTTGGCCGCCAGGCTCGATGTCAGGATCGTCGCCTTTACTCGCTTCCTCCTTTTCGACCGGCGCCAGTGCGGCACCCACGGGGACCAGTCGTTCCCGATCACCGCGACCGATCGGGCCCGCTGGCGGGAGCTCTTCGAGTCGATGGTGGCACTCGGTGAGCGGCACGGCGTGACCGTTCTCGATCGCACGGCCACGCTGGTGCCGAGGAGCGAAGACCATCTGCCCTGGCTGACTTCCCGAGTGAGCGACACAGAGATTTGCCCCGATCCCTGGTCTACACTCTTCGTCCGCACAGACGGCTCGACCGCCTTCTGCACCGCCTCGGAGCTGAACCTCGGCAACGTCAATTCCGAAAGCTTCGACGAGATCTGGTTCGGCAAGAAAGCCCGCGACGCGCGCGCGGGATTCGAGCGGGGCCGACTTCCGAGCTGTGTCGAGATCTGCGCCAGGGGACTGGTCCCGGAGCCGCGTCATCCTCGCGCCGAGCTTCTGTACCGCAGGTTGCGATTTCGGTGGCGGAAGTCGTTCGGGAATGGTCTCTTCAGCCCCGGTGAAGCGGCTCGCCGTCATCGCGTGGAAGGTCCCGTCGGCGCCTGAGCGCTACCCGCCGGTCAGGAGAATCTCAACATGGACTGGATCAAGACGGCGTCGTGGTGGTGTCGGAGACCGACAGGTACCTACAAGAGCGGACCCTTACTCGGCCGAGAAGAACGCCCGAACCGACTTGACCTCCGAGCGTTCCGCCTGCTCCACTGTACCCCGGAAGAGCACCCGGCCGCCTTCGAGGAAGAGAAGCCCGCCGGCGATGCGGCGAATGCTCTCGACCTCGTGCGTCACGATTACGATTGTCGTTCCGAGATCGTCGCGCAGGCGCAGAAGAACCTGGTCAAGGTGGCGGGCCGTCACCGGATCGAGCCCCGCTGAGGGCTCATCGCAGACTAAGAGTGGCGGGTCGAGAATGAGGGCCCGGGCGAGGGCCGCACGTTTGCGCATGCCGCCCGAAAGCTCGGATGGGAGGCGTGCGCCGGCCTGCCTCAACCCGAGTTGACTCAGTCTCAGAGCCACCAGGCGGTCGATCACCGAGCGGGGCAAAGCGGTGCGCATCTCCAGGGGCATTGCCACGTTCTCTTCGACCGTGAGTGAGCCCAGCAAGGCCCCGTTCTGGAAGAGAAACCCGATCCCGAGTCGCGCTTCTTCCAGCTCCTGCTCTTCGAGAGCGGTCAGCTCGATCCCTTCGAAAGTGACGCGCCCTCCAAGCGGTTCTTCCAGGCGCAACATATGTTTTAGCAGAGTCGACTTGCCGGATCCGCTTCCCCCGACTATGGCGAGGATCTCACCCCGCGCCACTTCGAACGACACCGATTCGAGCACCCGAAGCTCTCCATACGCGGCTTGCAAGCCTTCCACCGACAGAACGACAGCATTCTTTTCGTCGATCATGCCCTTTCCTATTCGAAGTAGAGGAGCATGCCCGCCACCGCATCCACCACGATTACCGCGAAGATAGACGACACTACGGCGGCCGTCGTGGCCCGCCCCACGCCCTCGGCCCCGCCCCTGACCCTGAACCCTTGGTAGCTGCCCAAGATCGCGATCACCCAGGCGAAAACGACACTTTTCCCCAAGCTGGTTCCGACATCGATCGGCTCGACGGCGGCGACGAGCTCGACCAGAAAGGCCTGGGGAGCCAGATCGAGATAGCCGATCGCCGCGACGAACCCGCCGAAGATCCCCACCGCAGTCGCCACAAGCGCGAGCAGCGGGGTCACGAGCGTGAGCGCAAGAAAGCGGGGCACTACGACGAAACGGGTAGGATCGAGGCCCAAGCTCCGCAATGCGTCGGTCTCTTCGGTCACCACCATCGTGGCCACCTCGGCCGCGATCGCCGATCCGCTGCGACCGGCCAGCACGATGGCGGTCATCAGCGCCCCCATCTCTCGTGTCATCGAGATCCCGATCAGGTCGGCGACATAGATACTCGCTCCGAAGCGACGGAGCTGAGCGGCCGCTTGGAGCGCCATCACCAGCCCGATGAGGAAGGCGATGAGCGACACTACTGGTAGCGCGTCGACCCCCATCGACACCGAAACCGTCGTGAAAGTCCCCTTTCGTGAGCGCCCGCGGCGCAAGAGGGCGCAGCCGCTGAAGTAGAAGATATTCGACGTCAGGATCAGCCCATCGAGCAAGGCGGCGAACGACGCCTCGGCCTTCGAGCCGACCCTCTCGAGCCACCGGACCGGCATCGGTATCGTCGATGAAAGCGGTGAAGGCTCCGGTTCCTCGGGGTCGCTTGGCAGGAGCGCCAGAAACATGTTGCGGAGAGGCTCGTCGAGGCCGAATAGGCGATCGGCGTCGATGCTCGTGCCGGTCTTCTCGATCAGCTCCAGAATCAGCGCAACGCCGGCCGAATCGAGTTCGGTTACTCCGCTCAGATCGAGCGGCAGGGCAGCGCTCGGCAGCGTCTGGTCGATCTGGGCGTAGACGACCGGAACGGTGTCTCTTGTCACTCGGCCGCCGATCGTGATGCCCGACGGGGCGACCTTGCCCCAGGCGCCGGAGGGTGGATCAGAAGACATAAGAGAACCGGAGCCTCACTGATCCGTCGACGAGCGGCTCATCGGCGATCGCGCTGTCGTCCAGGTATCGAAGGGAGTAGTAGAGCGAAAGCCCCTTGGAGAGCCGTAGGTTCACCGTCCCCTCGGCGTCGATGACGTTTCTGCCGCCGCCTTGCGGAATCAGAAGATCGGTTTCAGCGCCGAGTATGATTCTGCGCCCAAGCCTGCCTTCGAAGATCAGCGATTCCTCGAGACCGTAGAGACCCACCGACTCGAGCTCGGTGTAGAGATTCGCGCTCTCGGGGTTGCTCAGCAGCGTGTCCGCACCGACGGCGTCGCGCAGAGCTTGGGTGTTCTCTTCCGCGCTGAAGACGGAGCGATTGATCGTCTGGCGAAACCCGTAGCCGGTTCTCAGGAAGAGGCTCGAGCGCTCGCTCTTGAGCGCGATCAGATTGACGCCAACGCCTTCTTGGAGCGTCAAAGGGAGCCCGCTCGGAGAGATCTCGATCTCGTCCGATCGGCCGTGGTCGACCGGCCGCAGATCTCGATCGATCTTGATGTACTCGGCCGGGTCGTCGAGATAGACCCGCCCCGGGAAGAGCTTGTTCTCGAGCAAAAGCCGGGCATAGAGACCGACGCGGTGGCGGAGCTTTCGCACCGCTACTCCTCGTGCCAGGAAGCGGTCGGTGATGATCCGCCAACCGAGCTCGGGCACGCGGCTGAGCCCTTCTTCGCCGAGGCCGCGGATGTTGAGTGTGTAGCTTTCGCCCTCGTAGGCGTGTCGCAACTCGGCGGTGCCGCTGAACGACAGATCCTGACGAGAGACCCCTTCCGCGCCGCCGTTTTGGTGGTCGAAGAGTAGGTTGGCGTGGCCGGCGGCGTATGTGCGCGAGGCCCGACCTCGCTGGCTTCTCGAGAGGGCCAGAGTTCCCGCGCCGAGGAAGCTCCTCGAGACGATGTCGATCACGACGCTCAGCCGCGT
>CAZFNT010000133.1:919-9264 GCA_964520315.1 uncultured Gemmatimonadota bacterium | reverse complement strand
CTTCCGATCATCCGGTGAAGGAGGTGACCTGGTACGGGGCGGCGAGCTACTGCGATTGGCTCTCTCTCTCGGAGGGTTTGCCGATGGCGTACAGCCATGTCAACTGGTCCTGCGGACCCGGCGGCGATCCGTACGAGGCGACGGGCTATCGCTTGCCGACGGACGCGGAGAGGGAGTATGCAGCGCAGTGGAACGATGAGAGGATCTACCCTTGGGGGGACGATGATCCGGATTGCGGCCGCACCAACTTCTACTACGACCAGCTGTTGATGGGCGACTACTGCGTGCACTGGACCGCGGCTGTCGGAAGCTACCCAACCGGTGCGCAGCCAGGCTTTGATCGCCTCGTGTACGATCTGTCGGGCAACGTGTGGGAGTGGGCGAACGATTGGTGGCAGTGTATTTTGGGGTCGGATGCCGTGACCGATCCGAGGGGGCCGGGTAGCGGCTCCTCCCGCGTCCGTCGGGGCGGCGGCTGGTGCTTCTACGCCTCCACCCTGCGCGTCGCCTACCGCAAGGGCACCCACCGCGACTTCAGCAGCAGCTACATCGGCTTCCGCCCAGCCAGGTCGGCTTTCCCCTGATGTTCTGTTCCCCTGTTCTTCTGACCGGCCCGTAGGGCCTTTTTTCGGGCCGCCCGCCCTACCAACACGCCGCCAACCCCCGCACCGAAGGCCCAGCGGTCGAGCTCCGCGTTCTGACGACCCCCTTCGATCCCGACACCGGCCTCTTCGACGACGAAGGCCCGCGTGGCCACCTTGCCACGCGCTCCATGGTCGGTGCCGCGCCCCCCTCGTGATCCACGAAGGGCGACCGATGTGGCGCGACACCCCCGACTTGTGACGAGCCAGGGGCCTCCATCTCCTGATGGGGCGAAGGCGATCTTCGTGGGGCGAGCGGAGCTTCCCCGCTTCTGTGGCACGCAGGGCGGGCGGTTCGCCCGGAGCGGCGCCGCTGGGCATGCCTGGCAATGAAGGACGGCTGCTCGCCCGTCAGTGCGCGGTCCTCCCGAGGATCTCGAGCCCATATCGAAACGTGAGGCGCCATGCCTTCGCATCCTCGCGGCGATCGCCTTCGTCCTCTTGCCCGACATCGCCCCGGGCGCTACTACCCTCGCCCCGGTTCGAGGCCCACGGGGCGATCCTGGCCACCGGAATGTCGTAGCACGAGGTGGCGCCACAATTGGGCATCATGGCGTGGCTACAGAGAATCGGGAAGGGCGGCGGGTGACCGGGCCGCGGGGGTGAGGCGTGAGGTCCTCACCGAATGTCGCTAGGTCGCCTCGCCACCTCCGCGCAGTGCGCCAACAGGCGCTTGTCGTAGGTCGCCAGGGGAATCGACTCGCGGTGGGCGAGCTGCACGAAGAGCATGTCGTAGGCGGGGTGGTCCAACGACACCGCCCGCGCCAGCGAGCTCTCCCACAGAGCCCCTACGCCCACCGACTCGATCCCGATCTGCGCCGCCCAGCGCAACGATTCCAGGCCGTCGCCGAGGTCGACATGGCCGGCGCGGACGTACTTCCAGACCACGGTAACCGCCGACGGTCGTTGCGGGGACGCAGCAGACCGGATTGGTCGCGAGGGTCCGCCGGCGGGTTGCGAGATTCTAGCCGAGTCTCGCGATCCACGCCGGGCGAGCGGGAGCAGAAAGGGGCTCGCTCGCGCAGTCGTTCGGGCGCGTCACGGCTTCGGCTCCCTCGTCAACGGTGCGCGCGGCACGCCACTCACCTACGACACCGGATCGCGCGAATGTCCACGGGGCGCGGGTGGATCACCTGGAACCATCGGGGGGAGAGAGGGGGGGGAGGCGATACGCGTCTTCCGCCCGCCGCGCGCGCCGGCGACGCAATTCTTCGGCGGCGGCCCTCCACGGCGGGACCGCGGTGGACGATGCTTCTGAACGCGTGCGCCGGGGGATCCTGCCCCTCAACTCGCGCTTCACGATGGTGGGAGGCGAGTTGGGCGAATGCTCTCGATCTTCCGCGCGCCGCCATCCACCCAGTCGCCGAGCAGAACCGGCGCCTCGACGTACTCGGTCGGCTTGATGCGCAAGACGTTGTTCCAGCAGGCCGCGACGAGCGCTCCGCGGATTGGGGCGATTTCGGGACCGCAATCGTCCCGAAGGAGATTGCGCGGGGCGCGGCGAGTCTCGAGCTCGCCCTCGGCGTCGATCGCCACTGCGGTGGCAGTGAAGACGAGATCCCAATAATACTGTGACACGTAGAAGACTCCCGTGGGATCGGTGACGGCGCGCGCGCAATGCACCCAATCCCAGCAGCGATGGGCAGGAAGAGCGGCGAGATACCCATCGCCCGTGATTTCGTACGCCGACAGCCAGTTGTCGCAGATCGAATGCGGCATGCACGTGTTCGTCAGCAGGAGGGAAGCACCGTAGGTCTCCATCGCCACGACGGTGTCGTTGGTCAGCCTCCACTCGACCGGGCGGATCGAGTCCGCCTCGGCGATCCAGGTGGCGAACTGTGTCTCGCAGGGCGCATACCACCCGCCAAACGTCGCCGCGAAGACCCCGACCTCGCCAACTGCTTCCAGTTGTTCGTCCGAGGGCATCGGGTAGGGCAGGTCCATATGCCAGCGCCCGAGCCATACCGGCTCTTCGAGATCGGTCACGTCCACCGACTGAAAAGCGTAGTCGGTGGGCCAGCCGTCCGAGTACCTATTCCCATAGGTGTGCAGATAGTACCGGCTGGCGGCCGATCTCCGCCCCTCGAGCGATCGGTGCCGGCGCGCCGCATGCATCACTTTTCGCCCCAGCGCGATCATCTTCACTTCGTCGATCACCAACTCGGAAACGAAGCGGGGATCCGCGGGATCGGAGAGATCGAAGAAAGCGACCCGGTCGTCGCCGCTGATCGCGGCGGCTCGATCGCCCTCGATCTCCGGCAGATCGAGGCACCGTTCGGCCAGGCCGAAGGGGCCGATGATCTCCGGCGCGCGCGGATCGATGGCGTCTACGATGGTCCAAACACTGTCTCTGTAATCGCGTTTCGTGTAGATGATCCCGGACTCGAAATGGGTTGCGAGCCCGGCGCGCCCCATCCCCTCCAGTGTGCTCACCCAGCGCTCGGGAACCTCTTGGCCATAGCCCACAATCCGCCACCTAATCCCTACTACGACGACGTATGTGATTGCGCTGGCTGCACTTGAGCCGGAACCTCGGGCTGCGAAATAGAGGGACTATTCCTCGCCCCAGAACCCGGCCCAAGCCCAACCATCACAACCACCTACGCCGTCTCGCTACGGGATTAGGTGGCGGATTGTGGTAGCGAAGCAGCCTTGCCGGGAATCGATCGGCGAGCACGGCGAGCCTGCCCGGAGCCGCGGAGATCGCGAGCGCGCCCAGCGCCGTGGAGACAGGTATACTGATGTACTCCCGATCGGAGAGCCAGCGCCGAGTCAGAGACGTCGTGTTCCTCATCGGCTGGTGCTGGAGGAACACGGCGAGCGAGTCGGCGATTGTCAAGCCGATCGCCTGGATCGATTCCGTATCCGCCCCGGTGTCCCAACTCCAGCGCAATTCGGGCCAGAGGGGGTCTCGAAGATCCCACGCGGCGAAGCCGCACGCGCTCATCGGGGAGTCGTTGTAGGGGGTCAGCAGAGTCGTTCCGGTCCGCGCGATCCCGCTGATGGACGCTTCCTCGAACCAATTCCACCCGAGCTCGAGTCGAGTGACGAGTTCAGGCTCCACCGGATCCGCCGCGTCGATCACGTCGAGATGGTTGATCCCCTCGGGGTCCCGGAGCGCCAGATAGGCCGCTCCCGCTTCGCCTGCCGCCACGAACCCTCCTGAATAGGTGTCGGCTTCGGTCTCCCACGACCCGAGGAGCGTTGGATCGGTCGGATCGCTCAGCCCCAATATGTCGAGCCGGCCACCCTCGGTCAGCAGGAATCCGCGGTCGCCCTGGAGCGCCGCCGATGCGATCGCCCCTGCATCCTGATCGACCCTGAGACCGCCGAGCACCTCGGGAGCCGTGGACGACGCCAGCCCCACGACAAGCAACGAATCGGCGGGCAGCGCGACCAACGCGATCTCTCGATCGGCTGCCAGCGCGGTGGCCCCGGCGATGCCGGTCAGCCGGCCGATCTCGATCGGCACATCCTCGGCCCCGAAACCGAGCACGATCAGATCGTCGGGGCTGGTGATCAGGTCGAAATCGGCCGTGGAGACGAGAAGCGGATTCCCCGCGGCGGGCAGTGGAAACGATGTCAGCAGAGAGAGGGCGATAGGGAGCATCGAGCGCTCCAAAGCCCGGGGAAACTTTCTGCCGATGACGACCGATGCAGTCCGGTTCCAGCACATCGATTCATCCCCAATCTCTGTTCGATCGCTAGGTTGGACTCCGCGACCCGACCGAAGCGTCGATCCACGCGATCGAGATGGCGAGATCTTGATATGGGACGAGCATAGCGCCAGCAGGGACCTTGTGGGCCCGGGATCCGCGGCCGGCCAAGACACCGACAAAGTCGCAGTGAACACTCCGTCGACCATGCGGGGGAAATGGCACGGGAGAAGCCCGGCCCCATGCAGAGCTCTCGGCGCGATAATCCGAACCCCTATCTCGCGACATTCCCCCTTCAGAGCCGGCCGCTCCCGAATCCGAGTCACAAGTGCTCAACGCGACTGCACCCGGTCACGCGGAAACGCGGAAAGAGCGCGAAGACGTACAACCGTACCGGCCAACCACGCCCCATTCGACTCCCCCCCGTAGGCGCCCATATCGGAGCGCTCATCGTTCGGAGCCCAATTCGGCCAGCGCGGGTGCCAATCAGAGATGCCGTCGAGGATCAGGGGGTCTCCCGCATCGATGCAGGGCGAGTCGGGAGCGAGCAGATAAGCGAAGCCGTGAAACGGTGCGAGACGCGGCTCGATATCGATATTCCCCGGCCCCGGCCAACCGCCGCCGATATTGCTGTATCGAACATTTGATTGGCCCGCCGAGCCTCCCAAATCGCCCAGCGTATTGGCTCGCGCAATACTGTTGGCTACAAATAACGGCGTGTCCTTTATGAGAAGCCCTCCCCAAGCCGCCAGGCTGTCAGCGACGACAGAGTTGTCTACGATGGTGCAGTTGGTGATGGTCGCTACATCGAGTCGATACCCGAACAGCGCACCGCCTGCTGCGGTGTCGTCTCCCGTCGCTGCGTTGCCTGCCACAATGCAACCATCCAGCATCAAGCTGTGCCAATTGTCCGCGTAGAGCCCGCCGCCAGACGCCCATCGGCCCGCCACATCGTTGTCGACAACACGGCACTGCTCGAATCTGATCGAGTCCGAGTAGCCCGGCGAATATCCTTTCACACGCACTCCCCCACCCTGCGCGTCGACGCCCTGTGCGCGATTGTCGAAGATGTCGACGCGACGAAAGACAGCGGAGCCCCGGGTTTCGACTCCTCCGCCCATCGAGGCAACATTCGACCGGATTTGACACTCCTCAACGAAGGTTGAATCGCCCCCTAGCCAGAGTCCGCCTCCGAAGAACGTGGCCTCATTCTCAACAATCTCACAGTTGCGGATCGTAAGACCGCCGCTACTGAGATAGATCCCGCCTCCGCTGCCCTGCCTGCCAAAATAGTCATCCTCGGCTCTATTCCCCTTCACGACACAGTCGACGAGAAACGAAGCTCCGACGGAAGAAACAGAAACGCCGCCTCCATCGCCACGCTGGGCAGTGTTTCCTGAGATATTGCACTCGCTCACTGCGATTTCGACGTCATGCCCGGCGGAAGCGACCCTCAGACCACCGCCGTCGCCCTCCTCAGTAATGTTGTCGCTGATTCGGCAGCCCTTCACGCGCGCGGCCGATGCGAAGAGGTCGATGCCACCACCGTTGTACCATCCCCATCCGGCATGGTTCCTCGAGATCACGCAATCCTCGATCACTGGCGCGCTCCAGGAGGCGCAGATTCCGGTGCCATCGTTCCCGACGATTCGACACATCCGAATGGTCGCCGACGCACGGTTGCAACTGACCGCGCATCCGATCGCGCCGGTCACAGTCACCCCCTCCAACACGGCCAGAGTATCCTCGGCCGAATCGAAAACGAAGACTCTCCCCAGTTCGCTCCCGTTCACAACGGTCGCCTGCACCACGGTCGAGTCCCCCGGATCGGTGCCGCGCACCACGATCGACTTCCCGCGAAAACCGATTTCGTGCTCCTCGTAGGTTCCGGGCTGCACCAGCACGGTGTCGCCCGCGGCCGCTGCATCGACCGCCGCCTGGATCTGCGCCCAATCCCCCGGAACGTGAATCGTTGTCGAGAAGGCCTGCCCGATGAACAGCGCCGTCGCCCAAATCGCCAATCGCCTGCGTCCTCCGCCGATTCTCATGATCGACTCCCTTCAGTTGGGTCTTTCGTGTCTCGAGGGGTCGCCAATCGAGCTCCTCCAATTATGACCTTTTCCCGCACCGGCCGGATCAACGGATTATCCGGTCGAAGCGCTCCATGCTGACCAGGGCGAGCTGCCGCTACATTGCCCGACCGCCCGCCACGGCTTCGGCTCCCTCGTCAACGGCTTGCGCGGCGCGCGATTCACCTACGACACCGGTCCGCCGCTCGTGCTAAACTGACAGGGACACGATGTGATGCAAGCCACAAAGGATCAAGGCCCGGAGATTCATTGTCACAGCTCGCGAAGACGCCGTCCTCCCAAGTCCCTGGTTCCTCGGCGACAGTCCAAGAGGTGTGGCGAGGGACGGGCGAAGAGCAATTGAAGGTTCCGCCATTCAGAGGCGCCGCCACGGCGTGCTGCTCGAGTGCCCGAGACGAGCCGAGCGACACGATCCGCGGCATCATCGAGGGGCTCTCACGATTGAATCAGAGGACACGAAAAACAGATTCCCCCTCAGCCCGGTTCCGCCTGTCATGACTGGCACGCCCGTCCTCTTTCTCGTCCTCATCCTCCTGTGCCTGTTGCCCGCGGCGTCCACCGCCACCGAGCTCTTCGATCCCGAGCCGATTGCCAGCTTCGGCCCGGACTCCGAGATCGTCAGGAGTCTTCAAGACGCCCCCATCTGGGACCGGATCGACCTGTACGCGGACTACGAAGACCGGCTCCTCCGGCAGGAGCTCTTCACGGAACAGCTCGAATGGAAGGAGGACGACGAATGGGCGCCGCATATCAAGGATGCCTTCGGAACCTCCACGCCCAGCTCTGAGAGATTCCTCCTCCACTACGGCTTCTCATGGGACACCCCCGATACGAATCACCAAACCCCGGTGCTCTTCGTACACGGCGCGGTGGCCACAGCGTCCTACTCCTGGACCTTCTTCTCTTACTACCTTTCCTACTACGGATACTCGACTTTCGCCCTCACCTATGCCCATCCACAGGGCGACAACTACATGCAGGCCGAGCACATCGCCAACGCGATACAAAAAATAAAGGAGCTGACCGGGGCGGAGCAGGTCGATGTGGTGGCACACAGCAAGGGTGGTGTCGCCGCCCGGATCTACGCATCGAACGAAGGGTTCGATTGGGGGCGGGACGGCGATGCAATGGGCACAGCCTACAGGGACTACGGGACCCCCTACAGGGGCGACGTCCGCCGCCTCGTTCTGCTGGGCGCACCTAGCAGAGGACAAGATGCAGTATTTCGCTGGTCGGCATCCAACTACTACGCAGTGAACCCGTCGCCCCATCTCATGTCCCCTGTCTCCTGGCAGACCTACTACCCCTTCACCACTGCGTGGTGGTGGATTTCCCAGGATTTATCCGAAGAGGACGTTTTCAAGTCCAACGGCGACTATTTTCCCGGTCAGGCTCAGCTGCTCTCCGCCTTTGATGATGCGCACGATCTGCCCGGGCTCAACCCTTCCCTCGGCCTCTACGCCTTCCAGCAGGACTGGTTCACGACCTACTACGGAGGCTATGGCCTCTACAGTCATACCAGCGGGCTGGAGGCGGCCAAGGCAGAGGGTGGACACCTCATCGAAAAGCTGAACGAGGCCGGCGTCTCCCCGGGTGTGGAAGTCGCCGTGGGATACGGCACCTATCCTCTCCTCAGCCAAGACCTTGGCCCTGTGTTGCTGGACATCTTCGGCAATGCCCTGGGCGCGTTTCTCGGACAGTCCATCGACTTCTATTCCAACTTCATCACCGAGTGCCTGTCCCCGTTCTTTCCGAACTTCATCCTGGACGACGACACTTTCTACGGAATCACGAGCGGCAAACTCCTTTTCGGTGAGATCTCCGGCCCAAGCGACGGTGTTACTTTTGCCTCGAGCACCTCCGACCTCGAGGGAATCACTGCCCGCGGGGCCCCGGTGCTGGCGCACTGCGCCTTCGAGCTGAACCACCTGGACCTCGTCATGGCGGTCCGCGAGACC